>JBDLHZ010000074.1:0-9148 GCA_039715135.1 Verrucomicrobiota bacterium | reverse complement strand
AAGCAATCGACACCTTCCGTTGTGGCAAACCAGATCCGGCCCTGCCCGTCCTCGGCAAGCGCCTGGACGATGTCGCAACCCAAACCGCTGTTGAGCGTGGTGAACGAATGCCATTTCCCCTTCGTGTCGAGCATGGCCACGCCAAGGTCGGAGGCGAACCAAACATTGCCGTTCCGATCCACAAGGATGTCGCGAACGACCCGGCTTGGCAACGGACTGTTTTCGGGGGTGTACACGGTGATGTCCTCCCCATTGATAAGAAGAACGCCACCACCTTGGCGGGAATATTTTCCGGCCATCGAAACCCACATTTCGCCGCTCGGCCCGGCAGCAATCGCATAGGCATAGTTCAAGGAGTTGAAATTCCCAGGAAGCGAAACCCGTTCCCAGCCGTCCTGTGACAAGCGATGAAGCCCGCTTAGAAAACCGGCCCACACCCTGCCCGAAGCATCGATGCCGATCGCACTGGGATTTTCGCCGGGCAACCCGTCGTCCTGGATGGTCAACCGATCCCATTTGCCGCCGCGCCTGACAGCCATTCCTCCACGCCAACGGTTGGCGGCCCAAAGGGTTCCATCCTTCTCAAGGGCGAAGCCGCCCCAGCGCTCAAGGGCATCGGGGCCGGCGAGCCCTTCCTCGTCGCCAACCTCGAAGGTCGACCACTTGCCTTCCGGGTCGCAGTGGATTATCCCGCGTGTAGTGTCGTGCCCACCGGACATCCACAAACCGCCTTTCGCATCCGGTTGGATGTCGTAAACGATAGCGTTGGGAATTTCGTCGCGGAACACCTGCCACCTATCCTCCTTGGATTGCGACACACCCCACATGGAACCTACCCACACTTCGTCGCCCACAGTTGCGATACAGGTGTTGTGCGGATGCGCGAGTCCCTCGGCAACCGTAAAGTTTTTCCACCCGTCCAAGCTTGCGTTCCCTTCCCGTATGGCCACGGCAAAGGGCTTGTTGCCCCGGAACCCTTTTGCGTTCGTAATCGTGAGATCGTATTTGCCCGCAGGCAAATCGCCGAGGACATCGACCTTCAGTAAGCCATTGGAAAGCGATGCCGGAACGACATGTTCATTGAGCTGAACAACACACCCCTCCTCGAAATTGACCCCCTTGACAACCAGCTCCATCGGTTCGCCTTGGCGGCCATGTGCCGGAACAACGGATTCGATCTGCGGCGTTCCATCGCTTTCCAGCCATTGGTACGGTGCCTCGCGATAGCTGTAGTCCGTTGAAAAGTTGGCCAGCTGGCCCACGGACTGGTAGGCAAGACGATATTTCTTGAGCCGTTTCCCGTCCTTTTCGGAGGGCAACGCATCCGTATGGTTGTGCGTCTGCCCACGAACCCAAATTCCGTCCGCAGGATACGGGTTTTCGATGGAGCCATCGGCATGGATCCGCCACGGCTGGGTCAGCGCCACGAACGACCGATTCTTCCAAACGACCGCCCGGACAAACTTGATCCCCTCGTCCTTTTCGAGGAATTTCCTCAAATCAAGGCTGGATTCAGCAACATGGCGATCCTCCCTAAGGCAACGGTTGCCGCCGCGATCCAGGGTTTCATCAAAGTCGAACCCACTCTCTTCCACATATTGCCCGTCGCGAAGCCAGAGGACGTCATGATTTTCGTCGAGCTTCAGGGAGACGGTCTTCCCTTTGACGGAAACATTTTCGATGCCCGGGCCATTGGATACATAGAACGCCCCCTCGCGCAGAGCCGTCTTGAGGGCAAACTCGTCCATCTCCGGAATCCGGGCCGCATACCACGACAGGTTGAAGCGCCCCGGTCGGGTCGAATGCGTGTCATCGGCCGCAAATGCCCATATAAACGGGCGGCCACGGTCATGGCAACCGGTCAAGACCTCGTCCCAAAGCCCATCCCGGGAAATCCCGTTCGAGGCGCCATAGACGGCGACATTTTGCACCTCCACGCCCGCGAGTCCCGGCAAATTTAAGATGCCCTGCGCATCGCTTTTCGCGGGATGCGCCCACACCACCATGCACCCCGTACCGTCCGGAACATACGAGTGTAGCGGATCGTTCGCCCAGGCCACATGCTCCGCCATCGTATGGGTTCCAATCAGCGGATTCTCCCCGACTGCAAAAAGAGTAATGAGGTGCGCGGGAAAATTGGGTTGCCCGATCAACAGGCCGCCCACCTCCTCGACACCGCGGCAGACCAGCCCCCGGCACTGCGTTTCGGATATGTCGCCCGCACCGTTTTTGGCTCCCGTGGTGGACTGCGAGCCAGTGGAAAGCGATGCCACAAGACAAATCGCCAGTACAATATGATCAAGATTGTTTTTCATCACAAGGCCGCCGACAACTTCAACGTGAATTGCTGATCCGGGCTTGTGTCAAACTCATCAAGCACCGGGGAGTAGGTCTTCACCTCGACGGTTTTCTTGTCCGCCTTGAACGTGTAGATTCGCAGATACCCTTGGCCGCCTTCCTCTTTCATCTGGAAATTGTTGAGGATCTGGTGCACGGTGTTTCCCTTATCCCCGGTGCTGGCCAGCCGGCCCGTTCCGTCGCCAAGAACATGCCCGTTTATTGTCAGGATAAAATTGCCGTGCCTTTTCACCAGCTTTTGCCAAAGCTCCTCGCCGTCGTTCGTTCCTCCGGGCAAACGGGTGCTTCCATAATAGGTCTGATGCGGCCCATAGGCCTGGGCAGCACCCTTGGCCGCCCAGTCGTAGCGGGTATCGTCGTTGTTCATATAGGCATGTGTGATCAGGATCACATGGTGGTTCGGATGACTCTCAACAATCGCCTCGGCCCATTCGATGACAAACTCCCGCGGCCCCCATTCCAGGGCGAGGATGAGGAATTTTTCTTTCTGCGCCTCGAAGACATGCCAGGAGTTTTCGGTTTTTCCCGGCTCGCCCGGATAGAAGCCGCCCACGCTAGGCTGTGTGGCATAGGGAGATCCCGGCCCAAAATAACCAGGGTCGTTAAAAAGCGAACTCCGGTCCGAAACCCGGCCGTCGCCGGTGCCGTAATCGTGGTTCCCCAGAACGATTGCATAGGGAACCACCCCGTCCAAGGTGCCCATTGCCGATTTACCCACATTCCACTCGTTGGTCGTGTTGTGCTCGGTCACATCGCCAAGGTGCAGCACATATTTGATATTCAACTCCCCAACGTTGTCTTTGATCCATTCCGTTTGCGGGGCAAAGTGGTTTATCTGGTGGGGTTCCACATAGTTCTGCGTATCGGGAAGGACGATGATCGAAAAGTCCCCCTCCTTTTTGGCAGCCGTGCAAGCCGGAGTGCTTGCCAAGACACACAAGGCAACCAAGCCGGCACCCTTCGCCATGAACCCTTTTCTATTAATGACGCTGTTTTTCATCTGGTTCCTTTCGTTCTGTAGATAATTCGTGCGATTAGCGAAATTAGTGATCAATAAATCTGCTCCTTTAGTATTTCGGGTTTTTGTTGGCCAAGTCGGGATAGGTGCGCATACCGGTTTCGTCGAAAAAGTTTCCGGCGGAAAGCTCGTTCAGGTTTTCCAATATTCCCGGCAACCATTTGTGCGAGCTTTTCATGACGACCATTTTCCCGCGCTTGTCCCTGACCGTTACCAGATAGCCATAGTGTTTTTCCCCAAAGGTGCTGTTGTAGTATTCGACCAACCGTTCGACCACCTTTCTTCCGCTACGAAATTCAAATATGCGTTGCTCCTGCTCGGAGGGAACAAACGAGGTTGCCTGGCGGTCGAGCAGCCTGTATTTGCTTCTTCTCCACTGCCTGCCGACCACGAACATTTCAACCTGCAGTTCGTGGGTATAGTCTCCGGTTCCGGTCTGCTTGATCTGGAAACCATAATGTCCTTGACCCTCGGGAGGGCGCGCCCACTTGTCGTAGAACCCCCCGGAAAAGTCCACGTGCCGGAAGTTTTTCAGGAAATTGATGTCGAAATCGGGTGGGCTCGCCAGCTCGGCATACTCGACATCCCCGGCGGAAAGTTCCGCCTTGGAAATCTTGCATGTCCTTCCCTTGGCATTTTTCAACACCACCTTCCCGCCAAAGATGTTGATGAATTCCGCCTCCATGGTACGGCCGTCCAGCAACGTCCAAATCCGCGAGGCGGATTTGGGTGTGTGAGAGGTAGGTCCGCAAAGGCGGACTCCGTTGCTGCGGAGAGGTGGGATGTGGGATGTGCCGGGTTTTTCCACCGGGGTGGTTATCGTTTTGCTCCCCGTGTCGTAGTCGCAAAAGACCGGGCCGTTGGTCAGGCAGATCATTTCGCCCTCGGGGAGATCCTTATAGATGGCATCCAGCAGGTCGTGCGAGAATCCAATCGTCTTGAAGGCCGGCAGGATCGGAGCGCCCTGCCGGTTTTCCTCGTATTCCACACCCTCCTCCTCGACCGCCAGGAAAAAGCCGGACTTGCCCCCATCATCGGCGAGGAGGATCTCCATGTCCCGCGACTCGCCGGGTTCGAGTGTGATCCGGTCGCTGAGCACGGCATAGGTGTTTCCCAGAAAATACTTGTAGGAATCCGATGTATCCGGCTCCCACAGCGAGCCGAACACCGGGGCCCTGTAGTAGTAGTCGGCATGCCTGTCCGGATAGCACCATGAATTGGCCAATACCATTTTACCATCCACCCGCACAGCGATGTACCCATCGCCCGAACCCCAAAAGCGGAAGGCGATTCCGTTCGTGTGCGTTACCGGGCAGACCAGCTGCCCCTTGTAGTGCACCATCCAGCGGGCACCGACGGCGTCTTCATCACCAAACGCAAGCGGTACAAGGCCGGAAAGCGTTATCGGAACCACGAGACTCGTGGCATACAGCTTTTGGGGCGCACGGTAGTATTTTGCAAAAACAGAAGTGTCCCAACCCCGCGAAAAAAACTTGTAGAGTTTCTGCTTCCAGATGATGCCGTCCTTATTCATTCCGTCGGGCAGGTTCCTGCCGTTGCGGTCGCGCTTGCTGTCGTAGAATGTCCCCACAAAATCGTTGCCGATGCTCTGCACGGATCCATACGCGCTTACCTCCGAAAGATCGGGCATCATGTCGAAACCGCCCATCACGTCGCCAAGCCCATCGCCGCCCATGCCAGACATTTCCGGGAGCTGAATATCCGGCATGCTGGCGCGGTTGACTTTGGTGACAATGCGCGTGGTAGGCTTCGGTTTGGAGCTTTTCCGCACCTTCACCTTCGGCTTCTTAAGCTTCATTTTCGGCCGCTCCACCGCCTTGGGCGGCTCGAATTCGATCTCCTTCTTCTTTACGACCGTGAAGACCACCAGCATCCCGGCAAGGAAAAAGAGCGCGGCATGGATCGCGATGCTCAGCAGCACCGCGCTCGGCATGCCCTTTGTCACTTTCTGTTTTCCGTCTGATCGCTTCATCATTATTTTCCTAACACCAAGATCGCGAAGTCCGCAAAGAAAATAAAAACAGCATCTTTAGCAACGAATTAATATGAAGCAACTGATTCTCCCGGTGTTCAGAAGGAAGTTTCCGTTGCTCCTATTAATCCGTTGCACTCTCCATGTTGTTGATTAACCGCGAAGATTTTCACAAGACGATTGATAACACGACCATAGGGACTCATGAATTCTGGAAAAATAGTCCTGTTATCCATTGTCCTGTAAACCTTCTTGCCCCCATTCGCGTAATTTGCGCGATTAGCGATCCACCCCTCCTGGTTTTTCTATCCTTCATTCCCCCCTCTGGGTGGCCGCATCAAAGCGTACTTTTCCGCTATTTCTTTGCATCCCAGCCGAAGGTGGTATACTCGTGCGCGAAGGTGCCGTCCGCATGCAGGTCGAACACGCCGTAGCCTTCGCTAAAACCGCGATTGCTGCCCTTCCACCAGTTCCCGCTGATCGAACCGTCGCAGATATAGGTTGTGCCCTTGTACTCGACACGGTCGACCATGTGCATGTGTCCGCTGATGCAGAGTTTCACATTCGGGTGCTTTGCAAAAAGGTTTGTGATCCGGCGGGAGTCAATGTGCATCCAATGGCCCGGCACCTTCCAGTCACCGCTTTTCTCTGCATCGCTTCCCAAAAAATAGGCTGCCACCGAAAGGATTGGAATATGCGAAACGACCACCACGTGCCTGTCCGTCGCCTTGGCAAGCTCCTTTTCGAGCCACTCGAACTGCTCGTCGTCAAGCTGACCCTTGTAGTAGCCGGGCGTTAGAAAGATGCTGTCGAGCACCACGAAACGCCAATTCCCTTGGTCGAAGCTGTAGTATCGTTCGTCAAGGCCCAGCACCGCCATGGGCAGCTTCTTGCCCCAGAGCCTCTCCTTGCCGGTGGCCTTGGATTCCTTGTACTGCCCCCACACATCGTGGTTGCCCAGGCAGTGCCTGACGGGAATGTGGCACTCCTCCTCGAAAACCTTTTCCACCAGTGCATACTGCTCGTTCGCCGATTTCTCCGTTGCGCCCATCGCCTCACTGACAATATCGCCGCCGGTGATCAGCATTTCGGGTTTATCATTAAGCGATTGCATGTGCCGCAACGCCGCAGCCAGACCAGTAGCGGAGTTGCTCTCCGGACCGATGTGCATATCCGTGAAATGCGCGAACCGGAACCTGCCCCCGTCACCCGTATTGTTCTTGGTGTTTTCCGCCGCCATGGCCGCCGCACCGCCAGCCACCACGCCGCCAAGTGTCGCTGAAAGAAAGCCGCGCCGCTGCGTATTGCCAACCGTCATCCCATTTCTCCTTTTGAAATAGTCCTGTTATCCACGGTCTTGTAAACCTTCCTTCCCCCATTCGTCGGAAACCCCGTCTTTTGCGGGGCGAGATTAGCGCAATTAGCGATCCAATCTGCTTGTTTTTTTGATCACGAATCACACGAATCGCACGAATTTTCCCAACAATCCATTCAGCCAAACATCCAGTCCTCCAGCAATCCAATCCGCGTTCCTACGGAGCGACTTCGACCTCCAGTTGGTAGAAGCCTTCCGCTTCCGCGCCATGCACGGTGTCGGTGAAGACGCCGCCGGAATAGTTGTTCGTCAGAACCACGGAGAATCCATCCAGCAGGTTCGTCGTCCAATAGACCGTGTAGACGCGCCCGGTGGCTTCGTCCCACTGTAGGATGTTTCCAGTGAGATCAGAGATCAGGAAGCCGGCCAGGGAATTGGTCGGATCAAATCCGGCAACGTAGGCATCCTCCACGGTATTGACGCCGTTTGAACAGATATCGTTGGTATTGGCGGTTGTCAATCCGCCATAGTATTGCACTTCCCACCAGTTTGGAAGGCCATCGGCATCGGCATCGCCCGCCGGGGAATGATGCGTGACGGAAAGAGTGGTGGCTCCGATCTCATGGCTCCAGTAGGCGTTGGGGAGGTTGACCGTATCGAAGCTTCCGGAAATCCCGCTTGCCGCCGCCGTAAGGATGGTATGGGTTCCAATAGCGGCACCTGAATCAAGAACCGTGAATGTTCCGTCAATATTGGCCTTGCCGTTGCTGCCCGTGCCGTAGACATTGATCAACGAAATACCGTCGGCATCGATTTCCGAAATCAGGGTGCCGGTACTGGACTGGTTGTAGTTTTCGGCATAGACCACGGCATCGTCGCCGATCACCTTGAATGTCCCGCTTCCGCCCCAGCTTCCCAATGCCAAACCATAGGCACCGCCAGTGTAGGTTGTGGCCGCCTGGAAATTTCCATTGGAAATCGTATAACTGCCTGAAGAACCCCCATATCCGCCGATAACCAGACCCGCACCTCCAAGGAAATACGCTGTCCCACCAGTCTGCACCGCGGAAGCCGTGCCATACAGGCCAAGATACAGGTACGAGCTAGCCGTGAAAGTTCCGCCGCTTAGGTTGAACACCCCGGTTGCGGTTGCATGGTTTGCCACTTTGATCCCAACCGGTGCAGTAAAGGTTCCACCTGCCATGTTGATCGTTCCCGAAGAACCGGCGGCATTGCCCACGAGAACATTTGCACCCCCGGATACTTCCACTTCCCCGTCGTTGATCGTTAGCGTCCCGTTTCCGGAATGACCCACCGTCAGGCCGTTGTTGATATCGATCGTTGCCCCACTGCCGACAACCGAAACATTGCCGGTTCCACCCGCATTGTACCCTATCCCCAAAGACTGTGTTCGCAGGGCACCGCCGCTCACAACAAGGCTTCCGGCACCCTCGTTTCCGACATAGGCATCGTTTTCCAAGGTCAGCGTACCGTCGCTCATTTCGACGGTTCCGCCACCCGCTGCAGTACCCAGGGTAAAGTTGTCGCAGGAGCCCGCCTGGGTGACCAGGGCGGTTCCGCCGTTGGCGATGACGATGTCGTCCACCTTGTAGGGAATCGTATCGGTGTCCCAGTTGCTACCGGTGGCCCAATTGCCGGTCGCGCCATCCCACGTGCGCGTTCCGGCTGACTTTGAGCGAACACCAAAGTTTGCGCCCACGCAACGTTCCGTGCCGGGTGTCGAGACGCTGCCGACGGGAACATTGAGAAGATTGTACCCGCCCGCAGCGTCGGATTTCACCATGGTCGACGAACCGCCGCCATCGTGGTTCAACGCATTGTAGGCTCCGAAGGTTTGTATCCACAGGGCAAGATCATGGAGGTTGACGCCAACGCTGACCCCAGGTTGCCGCCCGTCGACCGTCATCATGTAGAAGGTGTTGCCGTCTGCGGAGAGGCCGGTCGCGGTGCGCGGATGGAGCTCGTACTGACTGCCGCTGCCCGAACTGGCGTATGTCACGACGCCGTCGTCCAGGATATGGTTGTATCCGGATATTGCGGCCCACACATCCAAACCCAAGGCGGGAACGCCTTCACCTTGGATTTGCAACGAGACGTTGTTGTCGCGATCGAACCGCCAATCATGGGAATAGGTGTCCCTGTCGGAGGAAATCGCTCCGTGCGTCACCAACGATCCCGAAGGGTTTGCATCGTACTGCTGGTTCCAGTTGGTGGAATTCCAGGGCGACCAGGATTGCGCGTTGATGGCCACATCCAGATCGTGATCCACCAGAAAATCACCGGTTTTTTCCGTCACTGTATCCAGTGACCCGTTTTGCGGGGTGGCCGCAAATTCAATATTGGGGTTCGTCAGGTCGATCCGCAGGCAGTCGAGAACCAGAAGCGGATCTCCGCCGGTACCGTCGGACCAGCCCACGGCATGGTCGATCCCGGGATAGAGGTT
>JBDLHZ010000073.1:0-9162 GCA_039715135.1 Verrucomicrobiota bacterium | reverse complement strand
GTCCTCGATGCGGCGCAACCGAGGACGAGTTCGATGGACGAGGACGACGTTACCCGAGCATTCAATCCCGACAGACGGCTAGGTGACACCTCAACCCATTTCATCCTCCTGCAATCCGCAAGATTGCGGGAGTAGATTGCGGGAGTAGTTTTTCCCGCCAGCTTAGGCTTGCGCCGCGACCGCGAATAACTTAGACTCGTGAAGTTACATCGGGGATCAAACAACCGATAGGGACTATCTATGGCAAAACTATCAGACAAGGACTGGACCGCGCTCAAGAAAAAACTGGCGAAGGACGGGCGCCTTGAAAAATTTGTTCTCGGCGACCCCGAGAAGGAGTATGTCACATCGCGGGGCATGGATATCCTGCGACTGCACGCCACCGACTTCGTCAACAAGCGCATCGCGCCCGCCGACCCCAAGAACGATGGCCGGCAAACCCCCGCCAAGGGGCATCCGGTATTCATCGCCCAGCACGCCACCGGCTGCAACGACCGCGACAGCCTCGAGCAGTTCTTCGGCATCAAAAAGGGCAAGGAGCTTTCCGAAGCGCAGGTCGGCAAGGTTGTCGACGGCATCCTGCGCTGGATCGAGGAACATCTCGACACCTAATTCCTTCTTGCCGCCCTTTGGAACATTCCGGATCGCCCATGGAACCCGTAGTCCTCGAAAGACCAGAACACTGCGTTAGCCGCAAAAACATCTCTTCGGCCGCCATCAAGGTACTGTATCGACTGAAGGACGAGGGCTATACCGCCTATATTGCCGGCGGCGGCGTACGCGACCTGCTGCTTGGACGCCACCCCAAGGATTTCGATGTGGCCACCAATGCCACGCCCGAACAGATCCGCAAGATGTTCCGCAACTGCCGCCTGATTGGCCGGCGTTTCCGGCTTGCGCACATCCTCTTCCGCGGCGAAGTCATCGAAACCGCCACCTTCCGCGCTCCTGTTCCCAACGATGAAAACGAACACTGCGACAACACCTTCCGCACCGGCGAGGAAGGCATGGTCATGCGCGACAATGTGTTCGGAACCCCGGAACAGGATGCCCTGCGGCGCGACTTCACCATCAACGCCCTCTTCTACAACATTGCCGATTTTTCCATCATCGACTATGCCGGCGGGCTGGAGGATCTAAAGACAAAAACCATCCGGGTCATTGGCGATCCCGACACCCGCTTTACCGAAGACCCCGTCCGCATGATCCGCGCCGCGCGCTTTGCCGGAACCCTTGGCTTCGAGATCGAGAAGGAGGCCTACGACTCCATCTGCCGCAACAAGGACAAGCTCCGGCAGGCTGCCCCGTCGCGCATGTACGAGGAGGTACAGAAGCTCTTTTTCTGCGGCCATGCGAAGGACGTTTTCCAATGGCTGGAAAAAACCGACCTGCTCCATCCCATGTTCCACGACTTTTCGCACTGGATCGACGAAGACAAGGCGCGCCACGACTGGGTCGTCCGAACGCTGGAGCAGATGGATCGGTGGCGCAAGGCCAACCTGCGCGTCCACCCCGCCCTGCTCTTCGCCCTGCTCTTCGGCGAATACCACGAATTCCTCGCGCAACAGCTTGTCGAAGCCGGCACCTCGCCGCACGATGCCGCGCGCGATGCCGTGCACAACCACCTGCAAGGCATGTGCGAGAATGTCCGTGTTCCCAAGCAGGCGATCTACCAGGTCTCCGACATCATGATCAACCAACTGCGCTTCGAGCGCGCCAAGGGAAAGCAGCCCAAGCGCTTCCTGCACCACAAAGGCTTCCTCGACGCCTTCCTCTACTTCAAGCTCTCCTCAAAAGCCCACGGCCGCAACGCCGACCTCCTCGCCTACTGGACCGAGTTGCGCGAAGCGAAGTGAATTTGCCGATATCGACCCCTGTTGTTGCGAATCGGTTATGAGTCCTGTTCCACCTCGTTTGGTGCGGGAGGAATCAATTGCTTATGAACCTCATCCACCCGGGGGCTGATGCGCACACCTTGCCAAATTTTCTCCAGTACCGATGCAGGGAAGTCATTATGGGAACGCAGTTGCTTGGTTTTGAATTTCTGAACCAGCTCTTCGCGGGACAGTTCAAAAACTTGGTTGCAATCAATAACGGTAGGCTTGGAGAAATCGGCATATTCGGACGGATCGACAATCACCAGCGTTTCATCCGGCAAACCATGCCGACGCTTGCGGACATTATCGACCCGCGAGGATCCCACCGTCATAATCAACAACTTGTCCGACTGCGGGTTGGCATTGATTACGATGAAATAGTGGGGTTCGGTTGAATGGAGGCCTCGATGTTCAAAGTAGTAGACGGTTCCAGAGCGCAGGGTCAGGTTCAGTGGAAAAGGCAGATCCGGCGGCATGTCAGTTCCAAAGATTATGGAGCGAACACAATTCCTGGACTTCCTCGCGACGAACTTCGCGCTCCTCTTCGGTCAGCGCATGGCAAGGGTCAATGCCATCAACAGGATCTTCGAGAAAATCACTGAATGACATCTTCAACCGCGAACTTGATTCGGAAGAAAGCGCCGCCTCGTGCTTTTTCCATTCGGGATATTCGTGTGAAAGCTCCGCCAATTTGAACTGGTCGAATGACCCGAAGTGATTCCACACATATTCAAGAGATTCCTGATCAGTAAGGGAAAAAACCACCGCATCCACATCATGGATCGATGCAAATTCGTACTGGGTAACGGAATCGATAAACTGACCCGCATAGGCCTTTTCGACATCCGGACGAAAATCACTAGCCTCCACCAGATCCTTGCCACCCGACGGAACCGGGCCATAGTTCATCGCAAAATACTCGTCGTTCGTGATCGGACGCCCATATTTGCGCAGATGGAACCGGTCGGAAAAAAACAGCAATTTTAACGCCTTCATCTTATTGATGCGACCGCCGCTTTGCCGGGCGAAGAAGTTCAGAGCCTGCGTGGTTTTTTTATGGGAAAAACTCATTGGCATGGTCGTAAGCTACCATTTTCATTTAATTTGTCAGCAAAATCATCAGGATAAACAGCAAGAATTACACCACCAGCGAACCGACAGGAATTTCTTAAGAGCTACCCCCAGCAACCCGAAAATTGAACGTGTAAGTAATTTTTACAAGTTCTCGCCATACGAAAGGCCGTCATCGCGCAGACACGAAGTGAGGCTGGTCTGCCGGGCAGAACGGCAGCAATGCGGCAAACCAGTTGTTGTGGGTTGGTCATATGATGTTGAACTCCTCAATCCATGGGTCAGCTTGTCATCGAAACAAAGCAGCTCCGCGATCTTCCCCATGGAAATCGGAGCAGAAGAATTGGATGATTGCCGGATACCATGGGCTTCCAGCAAATCCGGATAACGCCCCAACAGCCCCGCCAACAATTCCGGGGAAAAGCACTGGAGGATTTCCGGTCTAGTAGATTTTACTGCCTTTGGCACTTTATCATCAATATTTGTTAAAGATAAAGTACTAGCAAGTATCAGGCCGGATAAAACTAGACTAGGTGGCATTTTTTGACCTCACTTCCCATAATAGATGAATTAAGTTTGCAGAACCTCCCCTTCCGATCCTGCTTCCAAAGCACGACAACTCTAATCCCTTGAAGCGGAACTCTTGATGGCTTCGAGTCCCTTAATGACGCGCAAATCGCCGCTACACTTGTTTACCAACACCTTGAAATTCTCGTGCGTTCCAGAGAAGTTTTTTGGGGCGAAATAGATCACGTTGAGTGAAAACCTGTCCTTCTTTTTCGTGAGGCCACTTTTGGAGGGAAGCTTTGGCGCATGTTCCTTGCGGACGATGCGAAGCGCCTTCGCATAATCCTTGCCCGTGTAGTAGTAGAATGGCGGTTCGGGCGGGAGAAGCCCCGGGTATTCATCCGGAAAGTAGGTGCGCAATAGATGCCACTGGTCCCGGATCACCTGCTCCGGCTCCCCCTTGGCGGCGCGCCGCTTGTTTTCCTCCTTGTGCTTTTCCTCGGCTCTCTTGCAGTATTCCTCGCACTCCTTGCGCTTCTTCCATTCCGGTGTCGGCCCCTTGGCTTCGCGCAAGACACCCCACCATCCGGAAAGGATGAAGACCGTGTCCGCCTGCTCCGCCATCGCCTTGGCGGCGGATCCGTACCAATTATTTGCCCCGCTTCCTTTCAGGGTTCCAATCATGGTGTCCGTCATATGCAATTGCACCCCGCCTTTCCCGATCGTCTTAACACCGTATGTTCCAGTGGTGCCGATTTTGACCGCATTCAGCGGCTCTAGCCATTCCGCCACCTTTCCCGTGTTCTCGCGGGTGGCCGGAACCATTTCCGGGAAAAGAACAACGGCTTTGCTGTGGTCAAAAACCGCTAGGTTGAACAAGGTGGCGGAACCCAGCCCCTCGATGATTTTCGTTACCTCGTCCTTGATGATTTTGTAGGCGCGCTTGCCCCCGACTTCATCGCGCATGATGGTAGGATCCGAATCGAGCGCAATGAACACCTTCTCGCCCTTGCTACGCACTCCGAACAGATTGATTTCAGGCATATTGAAACCAATGCCGGAGGCATCGCCCATGCCAGCACCGCCTGCACCCAACCCGCTCTTGATCCCGCTAATTTCCGGCATCTTGATGTCGGGCATGTCCCGTACCTTGGTTTTCACGACGATGCGCTGGCGCAATCTGGGCTTGCGCTTCTGCCTCTTGATCTTTACCGGAACCTGCAGCTTCTTCGGCGGCATTCGCGGGCGGCTGACCTGCTTCGACTCGAACTTCTTCTCGCTCTTCACCACCACCTGCACCGCAACGAACGTGCCCGCGACCAACAGCAAAACCAGATGCAAGGCGATGCTCACCACAGCCGCACTAGATTTCGAATGGCCAGCAAAGAATCCTCTTTTTTGCTTCATTTTTGCTTTTCCCTTCGAACCTAATTTCATCTCAAGCATTCTACGCTTAATCAGCTATTCCACTCTTCTGCCTTGCGATTTCCAGAGGGAAAACTGGTTCAATCTTTTTGAAAACACAGCCAGCCTCTCCAGCCATTCAAGGTGTTCTAGTCAATGTCTGTGCCACCATCGCCCTCCCCCGCAAAAGTTGCTTCATTCCACGCAAGGGCCATTCACCTTTGTTTAGTAGAGCTTGGATTTTTTGGGGTGGTCGGGATAGGTGCGCACACCGGTTTCATCCATGAAGTTTCCAACGGAAAGCTTTTGCAGGTTTTCAAAAATTCCGGGCAACCATTTGTGCGAACTCTTCATGGCAACCATTTTGCCGCGCTCATCCGTAACCGCCACCAGATGGCCATAGTACTTTTCCCCGAAAGTCAAACCGAAATAGGTGTCTTCCTCCAACCGAATGGTCACTTCCCTCGGACTTCGGAACTCGAAGAAACGCCGCTCCAGATCAGACAGGATGAAAACGGTTTCCTGATGATCGAGAAGAATGTATTTGCTCCGACGCCACTGCTTGCCGATGACAAACAATTCAACCTTGAGTTCATGGCTGTATTCCCCAGGGCTGGTCTGCTTGATCTGGAGACCGTAATGCCCCCTATCCTCGGCAGGGCGTCCCCATCCCGGCAGATCGTAGTATCCCCCGGAAAAATCCACTTTCCTGAAATTTTTCAGGAAATTGATGTCCAAATCGGGAGAACTCGCCAGCTCGGAATATTCAATGTCTTCGGCGGAAAGACGCTCCTTCGGAACCTTGCGTATTTTCCCGGAAGAACTTTTCAGTACCACCTTGCCAGCAAATATGTTTACAAACTCCGCCTCCAGAGTGCGCCCATCCGCCAGGGTCCAGGTACGCAGGGCGGGTTTGGGAAGGTGGGATCCCGCTTCGCTGAAGCTTCGCAGGACAGGTGTGGAAGGTGGGATGTGGGACGTACCCTCGTCCCTCGCACTCGCCACTTTCGTGTCGTAGTCGCAGAACACCGGCCCGTTGGTCAGGCAAATCTCACCCTCATGAAGCCGCGGGTAGATGACATCCAGCTTGTCGTGCGAAAACCTAGCCGTCTGGAAGGCCGGGAGGATCGGGCCTCCCTGCCGGTTGCGCTCGTATTCCACGCCCTCCTCCTCGATCGCCAGAAAAAAGGATGCCCGACCACCCTCGTCGCCAATGAGGATCTCCATAGGCAACGACTCGCCGGGTTTGAGCGTGATCCAATCCCCGGCCATGGCCTGGGTATTGCCCATGTAGTATTTCCGGGCACCCGGAGGATAGATCGAACCAAACATCCTCTGCCTGTAATGGGCACGACTGCCATCGGTATAGTCAAATACCACCCCAAAGACCGACTTGCCCCCCGCCCTCACCGCAATGAAATGATCGGCCGCACCCCAGAAACGGAAGGTGATTCCGTTCGTATGCGATGCCGGGCAGGTCAACAGCCCCTTGTAGTGCACCATCCACTGCCCGCCACAGGCATCCTCGTCGCCGAACGCGAGCGGCGCGAGGGAAGAAAAAGACATCGGAACCACCAGGCTCGTGGCATACAGCTTGGAGGGTGCGCGATAGTAGCGCGCAAAGACGGAGGTGTCCCAGCCCCGCTTTAGGAATTGATAGACAAGGTTGCGCCAAGTATCACTGGTCGCATCGAACCCGGAAATATCCTTGCCATCGCGCCTGCGCTTGAAGTCGTAGAACGTGCCTTCGAAATCGCTGCCGATGCTTTGCCGGTCCCCATACATGGTCGGCCCCGAAAAATCCAGCAGGTCGAACCCGATATCCATGTCGCCAAGCCCGTCGCCCATACCGGACATTTCCGGGAGCTGTATGTCCGGCATGCTGGCGCGGTCGACCTTGGTGACGATGCGCGTGGTGGGCTTGGGCTTGGAGGATTTCCTGACCTTCACCTTCGGCTTCTTGAGCTTCATCTTCGGCCGTTCGACCGCCTTGGGCGGCTCGAATTCGATCTCCTTCTTCTTCACCACCGTGAAGACCACCAACGTCCCGGCCAGCAGGAAGAGCGCGGCGTGGATCAGAATGCTCAGCAATACCGCGCTGGGCATTCCCTTGTTGATTTTTCGACTATTCCCGTTTTTTTGTCTCATACCAGGAATTGTACCTCCATGAAACACCTAGCGCGACATAACCGCAATCAAATTGGAAGATGGACACGAATGAGAGACCAATGGATTAACGCAAATTGGATATTCGGGCATCTGCATCCCATCCACATCAATTCGTTGGTCACCAATATAGAAAACCCCGCATTTGCGCGGGGTTTCCCAAAACTCCCTAACACTCCCGCGAAGCTAGATTTTCAGCTTCCGGCGAACGAACATTACTCCCGCACCAAACACGGCAACCAGTCCCAACGTAGCCGGTTCCGGAATCGCCTCCAGCTGGATATTGTCAAGGTGCCCATACCCGGTTGTTCCGCCCCTCATAAATCCAGCGTAGACCGCTAGTTTATCGCCCACATTACTGCCAGAGTTGGTATAGGAAAGGGTATAGTCATGCCATTCATCATCCTTGGGAAAAGTACCAGCCCCATTAGACCACTCCTGTTCGAAGACCAAATTGGTCGAGGAACCATTGTATGCCACAACTCCCAACAACAACACATCGGCACCGGTGCTAGGGGAACTCTTGGCATCAACTGTAAGATTGTAGGTAAGGCCGCTCTGGATGGTGTGATCGGTGTATTGAGCAAGCCGCGACCCGTTCGTTGTCGGAGCTTGTACCAAGGAGTCCAAGAATACATATTGGCTTCCTTCGGTACCGCCGGTCAGAAGAATCCAGTTCCTCCCACCTTCATTGACCCAACCAGAGGGACCACTACCATCTTGAACCCAAGCACCAGTGGTTCCCGTTTCAAAACCGGCGTTCTCCAGCGTCAAAGGCACCGACGAAGCCATCCCTGCAAGCAAGCACAATGTCGACATCAACAATGCTGTCTTTTTCATTTTGTTTCTCCTTTTATAAACCCCGCATTATGCGGGGTTTATAAAACCATCTAACCGTCCCGACGTTAGATCGCCAGCTTCCGACGGATGAATAACATCCCCGCACCAAACATTGCAACCAGCCCCAGCGTCGCAGGTTCCGGAACCGCGTCCAGCTGCACATTATCTATGGAAGGTTGATGTGCATTGTTCAGCAACTGGAACTGGATGTAGATATCCTGGCCGGCATAGGTGCCATCAGCCACATATGAAACCGTCGGGGTGGCCCATGTATTCGCTGCTATGTCAGTAGCGCTACTGAGAGTCGATTGAGCCAGGAAGCTTAGTGTTGAGCCGTCATCCGCCCACATCTGCATGGCAAAAGTATCCCAGTAGTTAGAAAGGTCATATCTTCCGCTGAAGAAATCAACCGACAACGTGTAGGTTTGACCGGACACAATCGAATTGGCGGTTTGCTGGTAAACTACCGCACTACTTGCCGCACTGACGTTGAACAGCGCACAGTTGGCACCATCACTAACATAAGTTGCGTTAGCGAAAGGAAGCAGAACCCCGCTTGTATACTCCCATCCACTCCCGTCGGTAGCGCCATCGGCACTTTCAAAGCTTGCATTGTCTACGGGCAAGAGCGCCGCAGAAGCCATCCCTGCCATCAAGCAAACCATCGATACTATTAATGTTGTCTTCTTCATTTTATTTCTCCTTTTTGCTGTTTAGTTAATTTATACCACTGACTATATATTACTATTGACTATATATGCTTCTTTTGCTTTTCCGTTCGTATTTCCATTTTCCTCCTTATGTTTATCCTACTACAATTCGCCAATGCCAAAGAAGGCAGCCGGGTTGGTGGATTCCAGATAGATCACCACATTCGACCCCGTATCAACCGAATAGGACAGATTGGTTTCAATCCACGGGGGAGCACCGTTTGTGGAGTGCGCCACACCGGCCCATGCACCGGATGTAAGATCGGTGGATTTGAGCGGGGAGGGCGTTAAATCCCCGGTCGCAGGTTCAATCACCATTCGATATACATCGCCCGAAAAGTGCTCCAAACTTTCGATCACCGGCGTTCCGATAGTCTCCGTCAGGAGAACATTGTCCATATAGGGTTGCCAGCAGCTGGATGAACCCCATACACCAAACTGGATATAGATATACTGGCCAGCATAGGTGCCATCTTCAACATAGGCAAGGGATTCACCCCGAAGCCATGTGTTGGCATTCGTAGTGCCGCCCGTAATAAAGCGGGGATCGTCGTAGCTGATGGTCTTGCCAGTCAGGTAGGTCAGGT
>JBDLHZ010000072.1:0-9213 GCA_039715135.1 Verrucomicrobiota bacterium | reverse complement strand
CAGCGTGTAGCTGATGACGTCTTCGGCGGGGCGGCTGTCGAGGTTCAGGTTGCTCTTCTGGAACACGCGTTGCATGGCGCGGTTGTTGCGGAGCACTTCGGCGGTGAAGCCGCGGATGCCGTTGCGCCGGGCAATGTTGGTCAGGTGCTGCAGCAGGGAGAAGCCGATGCCGTGGTTCTGCCAGTCGTCGTGCACCACGAAGGCCACTTCGGCCATGTTCGTCTTTTCATCGAGGTAGTAGCGGCCAATGGCGAGGATGTCATCGCCGTGGGCTTCGGGCAGGGTTGCCACGATCGCCACGTCCGTCCGGTGGTCGATGAAGACAAATTCCTGGATTTCCTTTTGGGGGACGTGCTTGGAACGCGACATGAAGCGATAGTAGATCGTTTCCTGCGAGAGCGCGTAGAACAGATCCCGCATGGCGGGTTCATCCGTGGGGTGGATGGGTCGGAAGCCGATCTGCGTGCCATCCTCCAGCAGGCGTGTCGTGCGGAACTCCGTGGGGCCGATGACGACCTTGCCTTCAACACTGGCCATGTCGGCCCGCAGGTACTTGGCCTCGACGGCTTCCTTTACGAGCTGGGCGCGGAACTTGGGGTGGGCAATGGAGATCAGGGCAATGGTGCGTTCCTGGACGCTCTTGCCGTGCAGGTAGGCCACGCCGTATTCGGTCACGATATAGTGTACATCTCCGCGCGTGGTCACGACACCTGCGCCGGAATCAAGGCGCGCCACGATGCGCGAAATCTCGCCGTCCTTGGCCGTGGAGGGCAGTGCGATGATCGCCTTGCCGCCTTGGCTATGGGCCGCGCCGCGGTTGAAGTCGACCTGCCCGCCGATGCCGGAATAGAACTTTGTGCCGAGCGAGTCGGCGCAAACCTGGCCGGTGAGGTCGACTTCCAAGGCCACGTTGATGGCGACCTGTTTGGTCTGCTGGCTGATCACGAACGGGTTGTTCACGTGTTCGGTGGGGTGGAACGAGAACAACGGGTTGTCGTCGATGTAGTCGTAGAGCCGCCGGGTTCCCATGGCGAAGGTGGCGACAACCTTGCCGCGATCCATGCTCTTGCGGGTACCGGTAACCACCCCGGACTCGATCAGGTCGATGATGGAATCGGTGAACATTTCGGTGTGGATGCCCAGATCCTTCTTGTTTACAAGAAACTCCATGACGGCCTGGGGGATCTGGCCGATGCCGAATTCGACCGTGGCACCGTCTTCGACAAGGGCGGCAATGTATTCACCGATCTGGCGCGTGGTCTCGTCGGGTTCCGGCGGTGTCATTTCGATAAGCGGTGTCTCCGTCGGGACTAGGAGGTCGATGTCGTGCACGTGGAGGAAGCTGTTGCCATGCGTGCGCGGCATGTTCGGGTTGACCTCGGCAATGACCATGCGGGCGTTTTCGGTCGCGCTCTTAACGACATCGACCGAGATCCCGAGGCTGCACATGCCGCGCTCGTCCGGCAGCGAGACCTGGATCAGGGCGGCATCGAGGGGATGCTGTCCGGAAGCAAAGAGCTGCGGAATGTCGGAGAGGAAGATCGGTGTATAGTCGCCCACGCCTTCCTGGATGATATTGCGGACGTTCTCCATCACGAAAAAGGTATTCGTGCGGAAGCTGTCAGCCAGTTCCTTTTCCGCGTAGGGGGCCTCGCCCATCGTCAGCAGGTGTACAATCTCCGTGTCCGACAGCTCGTTTGCACGCGCGGCGAGCGCCTTGACGAGTTCCTGCGGCTGGCCGCAACCGGTGCCTACGAAAACGCGTTGGCCCGGGCGGATTTTCTGAACCGCCTTTTCGGCGGATGTGATCGTACTGGCATAGGTTTGCTGCCAGTCGGTATCGAGGGTCGTTTTCTTGTCTGCAGACATGTTAGTCGTCCTGTGGTTTAAGTGTGATTCGTGCATCGGCGGCGGTGGATGGCTTGCCCATCTGGCCGACCATGAAGGGGTTGATGTCCATTTCCTGGATCTCGGGGAAATCGGTGACCAGCTGGCTGATCCGCTGCAGGCTGGTTGCGATCGCCGCGAGGTCGACGCTGGCATGCCCGCGCACACCCTTCAGCAAGGCGTAGGACTTGGTGCTTTCCAGCATGTTCATGGCCTCGTCCTCCGTAATGGGGGCGATGTGGAAGGTGACATCCTTCATGACTTCGACGAAGATGCCGCCCAGGCCGAACATGAGCATGGGGCCAAACTGGGGGTCGCGGGTCATGCCGAGAATGACTTCGCGCCCTTTGGGGCACATCCGCTCGACATATACGCCGTCGATTCGCGCGTTGGGTACGCGCTGGCCCATGCGCAGCATCATCAGGTCGTAGGCATCGCGCACGGCGTCGGCATCGCCCAGGTTGAGTTTTACACCGCCCATGTCCGACTTGTGGATGATGTCCTGCGAGGCGATCTTCATGGCAACGGGATAGCCGATGCGTTCGGCAAGGTCGATGGCCTGGTCGACATCCATGGCCAACGCGCCTTCAGGGACGTCGAACTCGTAGGCGCGCAGGATGTCCTTGGCGGCGGCCTCGCCGACCTGGTACTGCCCCGAGCGGATGTGGCGCTGGATAATGCGCTCCACGCGGCGGCGGTTGACGGGGAAGCGGCGCACGACGCGCGGCGGGCGCGCCAGCCATTGGGCATAGTCCCACATGGCCTTGAGCGATGCCACGGCGCGGTCGGGCGATGTGTAGTCGGGCAAGCTGTGCGCAACCAGTTCGTCGCGGCCCGGCATGACATCCTGCCCGCCCATGAAGGAGACCAGAATCGGCTTTTCGCTGCGGTTGCATTCGGCGATGGCGCTGGCGGTTTCCTTGGGCTTGGTCATGGCCTGCGGGGTGAGAATCACAACGATGGCATCGGTTTCGGGATCGTCCTGGGCGGCGTTGACGGCATCGACATAGCGTTCCGGGTCGGCATCGCCAAGCACGTCGATGGGGTTGCCGACGCTGGCTGCGGCCGGGAGCTTTTCCGCCAAGGCGGAGGCGGTGCTGCCCGTCAACGCATGGACGGTCATGCCGCACTGTTCGACGGCGTCGGCCGCCATGATGCCGGGGCCGCCGGCGTTGGTGATGATGGCTACGCGGTCGCCCTTGGGTAGCGGCTGCATGGCAAAGGCCGTGGCATAGTTGAACATGGCTTCATACGTTTCCGCACGGATAATCCCGGATCGGTGGAAGGCCGCGCCGTAGGCGACATCGGCGCCGGCAAGACTGCCCGTGTGCGACGAGGCAGCCTTGACTCCCGCCTGGGTCACGCCCGACTTGAAGATGACGACTGGCTTTTTGGAGGCGGCCATTTCAGCGGCCTTGATGAACTGGTTGCCGGAATCGACGCTTTCCAGATAGCCCACGATGACCTTGGTTTCGTCGTCCTCCGCGAAGGCCTTCAGGAAATCGGTTTCGGAGAGATCGGCCTTGTTGCCCATGCTGATGAGTTTTGAAAGACCGAGATGGCGGGCCTTGGCCCAGTCCAAAATGGCGGTGCAAAGGGCGCCCGATTGGGAGAAGATCGATATACCGCCGGGCTTTGGCATTTGCGATGCGAACGAAGCATTCATCTTGTGGTGGGGATTGATCAGCCCGAGGCAGTTGGGTCCCACCAGCACCACGTTTCGGGCGCGGCAATATTCGGCGAGTTCGCGTTCCTGGGCTGCGCCCTCTTCGCTGACTTCCTTGAAGCCGGCTGTGATGATCACGATTGCCCCGGCCCCGGCATCGATGGAGTCATGCACGGCTTGGCGGACCAAGGGGGTCGGCACCGAGATAAGGCTGAGGTCAATCTCTTGTTCCGCGGACTTCAAGTCGGGGTGGCAGGGCAGCTCCAGAACTTCGGTTGCCGAAGGGTTGATCGGTAGGATAGGACCTTCAAAGCCGCTTTCGATCAGGTTGGCCACCAGTTCGTGTCCAACTTTGCCGGGTGTGCGCGAAGCTCCGATGACGGCAACGGCCTTGGGCCGTAATAGTGCGTCCAACATATAATTATCTCCTAATTGTTTTTGAATCAAGTCTAACCATTGCTCCGGCTCTCAGGCTGGGCGGTGACCTTTGATGCAGGCGGCGGTCAATTGGGCGATTTGCAATTCCTCGTTGGTCGGGATGACCAAGAGCTTGGTGGGGCTGCCGTTTTTATGAATCGCTTGAATACCCCTTGTGCGTTGAGTGTTCTTGTGGGGGTCGAGTTCAATTCCAAGATTCCCTAAATCCTCGCAGACCTTGGCTCGGATACTGTGGACATTCTCACCAATACCGCCGGTAAAGACCACCGCGTCAACGCGGCCGAGAACGGCATAGTAGGCCCCTAGGTATTTTTTGATGCGGTAGGCCACCATGTCGTGGGCCAGACGGGCCTGTTCGTCACCCGTCTCCATCCGTCTGATGACCTCGCGCATGTCACTGGCTCCGCAGATCCCTTTGAGACCGCTCTCTTGGTTGAGCCTGGCCTCGATCTCCTGGGGGGACCGACCCGTGACGCGGCCGAGGTAGAAGATAATGGCGGGATCGATGTCGCCGCAACGCGTGCCCATGATCAATCCTTCCAAGGGGGTCATTCCCATGGAGGTGTCTACGCTCTGGCCACCCCGAATGGCCGCGACACTGGCGCCATTGCCGAGATGGAAAACGATCAGGTTGGTCTGATCCAGCGGTTGCTTCAAATGATCGGCCGCCTGCTTTGCAACATAGCGGTGGCTGGTGCCGTGGAAACCGTAGCGCCGGACGTGGTGCTTTTCATAGAGGTCGCGCGGAATGGCATACCGATGGGCGACCTGCGGAATGGTTTGATGAAAGGCCGTGTCGAAAACGGCCACCTGCGGGACATCGGGCGCAAAGCGGCACGCTTCCTCGATCCCCGTCAGATTGGCAGGGTTGTGAAGGGGGGCGAGAGGGCTCTGCTCCTGGATGGCGGCGATCACCTCATCATTGATGAGTGTCGGTTCCTTGAAGACCTCACCTCCATGGACCACGCGATGGCCGATGCCGTCCAAGTCGTTGCCGCCGTGCGTGAGCCCCGATTCCCCGAGCATGCGGCCGATCCATTCCAGTCCGGCACGATGGTCGGGAACGGGCTGTTCCGAAGACATTTTCTGGGCTTGACCCTGGGCATCCTGGTAGCGGTGGGTCAAACGGGCGTTGCTTTCGCCAATCCGTTCCAATACGCCCGAGGCCAAGGCTTGACGCTGTTCGAGATCGAAGTATTCATATTTGATGGAAGAGCTGCCGGAATTAATGACTAGGATGTTCATGGAGTGGATCCCTGCCTTTGGGCTTGAATGGCGGTAATGGCGACGGTGTTGACAATGTCGGCGACGCTGCAACCACGACTCAGGTCATTGACCGGTTTACGCAGACCTTGCAGCACGGGGCCCATGGCAATCGCATTCGCAGAGCGTTGTACGGCCTTGTAGGTATTGTTGCCGGTGTTGAGGTCCGGGAAGATAAAGACCGTCGCGCGACCCGCGACATCGCTGCCCGGGAGCTTTTGTTGGGCCACGCCCTGATCCACCGCCGCATCAAATTGGATGGGACCCTCAATCATCAGGTCCGGACGCAGCTCTTGCACTCGTTCAGTGGCGGCCCGCACCTTGTCGACATCCTCACCTTTGCCCGAGGATCCGCTGGAGTACGACAACATGGCAATACGCGGCTCGACCCCAAAGCTCTGTGCGGTGTCAGCCGAGGCAATAGCGATATCGGCCAATTCCTCGTAGTTCGGGTCGGGGTTGACCGCGCAATCGCCAAAAACCTGTACCTGATCGTCCATGCACATAAAGAAGACGCTGGAAACAATGCGCCGGCTGGGATGCACCTTGATGAATTCCAAGGCCGGGCGAATGGTGTGTCCAGTCGTATGAATCGCTCCCGAAACCATGGCGTCAGCGGCGCCCTTATACACCATCATGGTAGCAAAATAGCTGACACTGAGCATGTTGTCGCGGGCTTGCTCCAGGGTGATGCCCTTGTGACTCCGTAGTTCATAGTAGGTCCAAGCGTAGTTGTCCAGCCAGGGAGAGGCAACCGGGTCAACGATCTGGACTCCTGACAGGTCGATGCCGATCTCTTCGGCCAGCAGGCGAATCTCGGATTCGCGTCCCAACAGGGTGATATCCACGACATTTCGCCGCAACAGGATTTCCGTGGCCCTTAGAATGCGTTCATCCTTGGCCTCGGGGAGAACCACCCGTTTCTTTTCGGCATGCGCCCGTTCGATCAGGTCGTATTGGAACATCACGGGCGTAACGCGCTCTGGGCGAGCAATCTCGATCTGGCTTTCCAGTTTTTTCAGATCCACATGCTTTTCAAAGAGCCCCAAGGCCGCTTCAATCTTGGGGCGGTTGCTCGGGGCTATGGTATCGACCACACCACCCACGCGTGCAGCGGTTTCATAGGTATCGGTTTCAACACTATAGATGGGCAGGGCATCTTCTTCGAAACCCTCGATCAAACGCCTGACCACCGGGGCCGGTTCAAGGCCCCCGGTAAGGATCAGGCCGGCGACCTTCGGTAGGCTGGTGGATTGGAAGGCGGCCAAACTGCCCACGACCAAGTCGGCTCGGTCTCCGGGCGTGATGACGAGGTTGCCGTCTTGGATCCGGCTGAGAAAATTGGACAGATTCATGGCTGCCACCTGATAGGCACGGACCAGGCGGTTCAAGTTGCCGTGGGTTCCGCAAAGACGCTTGGCATTCAAGGCCTGGGCCACGCGACTGATCGTCGGTTTACTGAGGCTCTCTTCCTCTGGCAGGGCACAGGCCGGGGTGGCGTGAGACCAGTGTTGGCGCAAATCGTTCTGAACGTCCTCAATAATATTCTGGGGTACACGGTTGAGCATGATCGCCAGCAGATGGCAACCCTCGTCTTCAAAGGACTCTCTGAGCAGCCGGGCCAGATCCAGGGTCTCCTTGCGTGTTTTCTGAAAGCCATTGGCCACAACGACTACGGGTGCATCGATTTGGTTGGCGATTTGGGCGTTGAAATCAAATTCCAGCGAGGTCGCCAAACCCGTCAGGTCACTTCCCTCGCACAGAATAAAATCACAATGTCGTTCCAGTTCTTTATAGCGAGTGAAGATTTGGGCCAGTAGTTCTTTGGATTTACCTTGACTGACCAATGAGTGGGCGTCATCGATGCCCATGCCGTAGAGCGATTCGTAGGGAACCTGCAACTGATAGCGTTGTCGCATCAGTTCAATATCATTGTCTGGAGTTTGAGTTTGGCGAATGATCGGGCGGAAAAAACCCAGGCGTTCCACGCGGCGGGAGAGAATCTCCATAATTCCCAATGAGATTAATGATTTTCCGCTTCTGGGAGCATTGGTGGCGACATAAAGATTTTTGAGCATCCTATAGTTCCTCAAATGTATTGCTATGAACTGGAACAAGCTAAGCCGATTATAATATCGGGGGGTGCAAAGTAAAGGCGGCACCATATGAATTCACGGATGGAGATCAAGCATAACCGACCTCATCCTGTAGATTAGATTGAAAACCAACAGGGAACGAAAAGCAGTGCATGTTTAATTTTGTTTCTTTATCGCCGGGATCTCCAGAAATAGCTCGTCAAACGAAAGCGAATTTGAATAATTGGAAAGCAACATGGAGTCGTGCTGACATGACAGAGAAAAACAAGTTGTTCCTATACACACCGCAACTGGAGGTCGGCGGTTATCCTGAAGCTTGTCCGTTCAATACGCACCGTGCGGGGCAGAGTCGTGACGCGGTCGAGTCGATGGGGTTGCTGGCGGGGAATGCCCGCCACGAAATCGAGCCGGAATCGCTGACCGATGGCGAACTGGCTTCCTTTCACACGAGTGAGTACCTCGACTTCCTCAAACGGGCGGGGACGGGGACGTTGGAACCGGAGGAAGCACTGTGGGCGGGACTGGGAACACCGGATTGCCCCATCTTTGAGAATATGTACGACTATGTCGCGCTTGCGGCCGGAGGTACACTGACCGGGGCGCGCCGGATTATTCGCGGCGAGGCGCAAATTGCGTTCAATCCATCGGGCGGCTTCCATCATGCGCAGTCGGGCAATGCGGCTGGCTTCTGCTACATCAACGACATTGTCTTTGCGGCCAAGGCGCTGGCCGATGCCGGCATGCGGGTGCTCTTCCTGGATATCGATGTGCATCACTGCGACGGCGTACAGGATGCATTCCATGACCGGCGCGACATCATGACGATGTCGTTGCACGAGAGCGGCAAAACCCTGTTTCCCGGCACGGGCTTCGAGGACGAGATTGGCACGGGCGACGGCAGGGGGTATTCGGTGAACTTTCCACTACCGGTGGGAACCTACGACGCGGCATATGAACGGGTTTTTCGTGAAGGGGCCATGCCGTTGATCAAAAAGTTCAATCCGGATGTCGTGATTCTGGAGCTTGGCATGGATGCATTGGCGGGGGATCCATTGGCGCACCTGCACCTGACCAACAATACGCATGCGTACATCACCGAAAAGATTGTGGAGCTTGGGAAGCCGGTGCTGGCGACGGGCGGCGGCGGCTACAACGTACCCAATACGGTGCGTGGATGGGCGCTGTGCTGGAGCGTGCTGTGCGGAGAGCACTCCATGCACGACGACCTGGCGTTCGGCATGGGCGGGGTGATGATGGAGAACACCGACTGGATCGGCGGCTTGCGCGACCGGGTGCTGCTGGTCGATGGCGGCCGCCACGATGCCATCGACCCTGAGATCGACCGGGTGCTCGATTGCATTCAACGCACGGTGTTTCCGTTGCATGGCTTGTAGGACAGGAAGGATTTTCGATGCTATCATTCGCTTGCTTATGCGTGTTGCTGGGGCTGGGCTACTGGGTTCGCCGCAAGGTGCGGCTCCTGCAAAGGCTCTATCTGCCCGCCAGTGTGATTGCCGGCCTGCTCGGACTGCTGCTCTTTCAAGCACTGCCGGTTCCGGCGGAGGTTACACAGGGATGGAGCAAGCTGCCCGGCCTGCTGATCAACATTGTCTTTGCCTGCCTCTTCCTCGGCACCGCCCTCCCAAAGGTTTCCAAGGTTTGGAAAAGCTCAAGTCGCCAGCTGGCCTACGGTCAAATCGTTGCCTGGGGACAGTATGCCGTCGGCTGTATCTTCGTGCTCCTCCTGCTCGATCCTATCTTTAATCTGCCCGATATTTTTGCCGGCATCATGCCCGTCGGTTTCGAAGGTGGCCACGGCACGGCGGGCGGCATGGGGCCGGTCTTCGACGAACTGGGTTTCCC
>JBDLHZ010000071.1:0-9258 GCA_039715135.1 Verrucomicrobiota bacterium | reverse complement strand
CATCAAAAACCTCGATTGGCCCCTGACCCTGCTGCACGGCGATGCCTGCCGTGGGGAGTGCAGCATCACCGGAACCCAGTTCATCGCCCTCTCCGGAACAGAGCTGAATCCGGTCATGGATGGCAACCGGCTGGTCGGCAACTGGTACGACACCGACGATGCACGCTATTGCCTGCTCGGCGATATCCGCGCCGACGACCTTTCCCTCTCCCGCGAGGAACAAGCCCGCACCGTGTTCGAAAAAATGGAAGGCCTACTCCGGCAGGCCAACATGGAATTCACCGACATTGCCCGCACCTGGATCTACCTCAACGATCTGCTGGAATGGTATGGCGAATTCAACGCAGTACGCACCCGGTTCTTCGAGGAACGCGGTGTTTTTGAAGAAATGGTTCCAGCGAGTACCGGAATTGGCGCAGGTTCCGCCGCAGGAGAAGCGATGGTTTGCGCGCTGCTAGCAGTAAAGCCAAAGCATGAGGGCGTAAGGGTTTTTGCCGTCCCATCCCCGTTGCAATGCCCGGCGCTCGACTACAAAAGCTCCTTCGCCCGCGCCGTGGAGATTGTCCAACCCGGTTCACGCCTGCTGACCATCTCCGGCACGGCCAGCATCGAACCCGGCGGGAAAACAGCGCATGTCGGCGATTGTGAAAGGCAGATCGAATTGACGATGGAGGTCGTACACGGAATCCTCACGTCACGCGGCATGGACTGGAAGGACACCGCCCGCGCCATTGCCTATTTCAAGGATATCAACGAAGCATCCCTGCTTGAAAAATACTGCGCCGAACACCACTTGCCCGACCTGCCCGTCGCCATCTCCCACGCGGACGTCTGCCGCCACGACCTCCTTTTTGAGATCGAACTCGATGCCGTAAAAGCGGACTAACCACCCGCCCCACCGAAAAAAACTTCCTATAAAGTTGCTGAACTGCTTAGATGTGCGGCCAATCAAGCAAACGGTGAAAGCAGGTTTTGCATAACCAGGAGGAACCCAATGGGAATCATTGATATTATCGTGTTTGTTGCCTTTGTGGCCGCAGTGTTGTTTGTCGGGCTCTATAAATCGAAGGGGGAAGATACGCACGGCGAAGACGGTGCGGCGGACTACTTTCTCGCCGGGCGCGGCCTGACCTGGTGGCTGATCGGATTTTCGCTGATCGCGGCCAATATCTCGGCCGAGCAATTTGTCGGCATGTCGGGACAGGGGGCCGGATTCGAAGGCCTGTCGGTTTCGAGCTGGGAATGGATCGCAGCCATCACACTGGTTGTGGTTGCCTTTGTGCTTCTGCCCTACTTCCTGCGCTCGGGCATCACCACGATTCCGGAATTCCTGGAAATGCGCTACAACCACTGGGCGCGGCTGTTCATGACGCTTTCGATGATGCTGATTCTCATTGGCGTCAGCCTGATCGGTGTCATCTACGCCGGTGCGCTCACCCTCACGGAACTGATGGCTGACTTCGGGGTTGGGCTTTCCCTTGCGGGCTCTTGCTGGGCGCTGGGCGCCATGGCGGCGATCTATGTTGCGGTCGGCGGCCTGAAGGCCTGCGCCTGGGCCGACCTGCTCCAAGGCTCCGCCCTGATTGTCGGCGGCGGAATCATTACCTACTTCGCCTTCGACGCACTCGGCGGAACGAATGTGGCCGAGTTGGTTGCCTCGACCGGGGCGGCAGCGACGGTCGAGCAAGGCGCCGGCGTAGCGGAAAAGTTCAGCGCACTCAACGAAACCGCCATGCACATGGGCAGCAACCCCTCAATGCCCTGGGGTATCCTGATCATCGGCATCTGGATTCCAAACTTCTACTACTGGGGCCTCAACCAATACATCACCCAGCGCATCCTTGGTTCCGCCTCCCTCGCGGAAGGCCAGAAGGGTCTGGTGCTTGCCGCGGGACTGAAGCTGATCATTCCGTTTGTCATCGTCATTCCCGGCATCATTGCGTTCAACCTCTACAGCGCGGATATGGAAAAGAGCGCCGACGAGCATCTGGCGGTCTATGAGCAGGCCATAGCCAACCCGGCGACAATCCAAGTCTTCGAACTCGACCAAAAATGGGCCGTGGCGAATCCCGAAAAGGCGATGGAAATCGAAACCTTCAATACTTCCGTCACAACGCGCGTTGGCGAGGAGTCGGTTGAAACCGTCAAACTCAAGCCCTACAAATACGACTCGGCGCTGGGATTGTTGATCACACGCCTCATTCCGCAGAACAAGGGCATCCTCGGTTTCGTGATCGCTGCGCTACTTGGAGCGATCGTGTCGTCGCTGGCCGCCGTGCTCAACGCGGCCTCCACGTTGTTGACCATGGATGTGTACCAGCGCTATATCGACAAGTCGGCCACACAGTTCAAGCTCGTTACCATGGGACGTATCTTCATCGGCGTGTTTGTTGTGATCGGCTGCGTGGTTGCCCCCATGCTGGTGAACAACAAAAGCGTCTTCGAATTCATCCAGAAATTCCAGGGCTATGTTTCCACCGGTATTCTGGCCGTCTTCATCTATGGCCTGATCAACCGCACCTCCGGCCAGTGGGCGGGCGTGATTGGCCTGATTGCCAATCCGATCATCTACGGCGTTCTAACGAGTGCGTTCCCGGAAATGCATTATCTCTACAGCATGTCCATCTCGCTGGGATTGGTGCTCTTCATCATGTTCGTCTACGGGCTGGTCAGCAGGCAGGAAAAAATCGTGTTCGCAACAAACACCACGATGGATCTGACCTCCTCCAAGGGAGCCTTGGTGTGGGGACTTGGCGTTTGTGCGCTTACCGTGGCCCTCTACGTTATCTTCTGGTAGGAACTCAAGAGCCAACTGGCCATTGCAAAGGCGTCCCGGATGGGGCGCCTTTTTTGCGTTTATGTCCTATTGTAGCGCGAAATTCTGTTTCGCGATGTCCCATGAACTCGAAACAGAATTTCGAGCTACTTGGGTGGAGGTTGTTGTTGACTCGTTTTCCGTTCCTGTACAAAATGACTCGGCAAAAGGATGCAAAAGATGAGCCAAAACAAACACATAGCCGACTTCATGAAAACCTTCCCCCACGAAGGACTTACTTTCGACGACGTGTCGCTGATCACCCAATATGCGGACTTCCTGCCGGGCGATTCCGATATCTCCTCAAAACTAACCCGCAACGTGGGCGTAAAGATCCCCTTTCTCAGCGCGGCGATGGATACCGTGACCGAAGCACAAATGGCGATTTCCATGGCGATGCTCGGCGGCATCGGCGTCATCCATAAAAACCTCGACCCCGAGGTACAGGCACGGCACGTCAGCCGCGTGAAGCACCACCTCAACGGCCTCATCTCCGATCCGATCACCTTCAACATCAACGATACGCTCGAAACCATAGCCATCCGCAAGGCGGAAAAGGGTTATAATTTCAACGGCTTCCCGATCCTCGACGACAACGGCAAGCTCGTTGGCATCCTGACTTCCAAGGATATTCGCTTCTCGCGCTCCAAGCGCGCACCGGTGAGTGATCTCATGACCACCAACATTGCCACCGCCGAACCCGACACCAACCTGCGCCAAGCCTACGACATCATGCAGCAACACAAGATCGGCAAGCTCCCACTGCTTGAAAACGGCAAGCTCGTCGGCCTCTACAGCTATGCCGACGTCCGACGTCTGGTCGAGAACGAAGAGCCGCTCTACAACCGCGACGACAAGCACCGCCTGCGCGTGGCCGCAGGTGTCGGGCCGGGCGACTATGAGCGGGCCGAAATCCTCAACGAAAACGAAGTCGATGTGCTGGTGGTCGACACCGCGCACGGCCATTCCAAAGGCGTGATCGAGATGGTTTCGTGGGTAAAGGACAAGTTTCCCCACATCGATGTCATCGGCGGCAACATTGCCACCGGCGAAGCGGCGCTCGCCCTGCGCGATGCCGGAGCAGACGCCGTCAAAATCGGAATCGGCCCCGGCTCGATCTGCACCACCCGCATTGTGGCCGGCGTCGGCATCCCGCAAATTTCCGCAATCCATGCGGCCGCTAGTGCGCTCAAGGGCGAGATACCGGTCATCGCCGACGGCGGCGTACGCAACTCCGGCGACATTGCCAAGGCGCTCGTCGCCGGTGCCGACAGCGTCATGATGGGTTCCGTGCTGGCCGGGACAGAGGAAAGCCCCGGCGAAAAGATTATCTACGAAGGCCGCCAATTTGTCATCTACCGCGGCATGGGCAGCCTCGACGCAATGAAGTCGCGCGAAGGCAGCCGCCAGCGCTATGGCCTGAGCAATGACGACGATATCGTTCCACAGGGCATCGAAGGCATGGTTCCCTATTCTGGAACCGTGAACAAGGTGATGAAGCAATACTGCGGTGGCCTGCAGGCCAGCCTCGGCTACTGCGGAACCCAAAACATTGCCGAACTCAAGAAGAGCGGCCAATTCGTGCGCGTCTCCAGCGCAGGCGCACTCGAAGCGCACGCCCACGACGTTAAAATCACCAAGGAAGCTCCGAATTATCGGAGATAATTCGGAATATCGAATCATGAACAAGGAATGTCGAATGATGAAGGAACCTTATATCCCTCAGCACCTGAAGAATATCCTTCGTTATTCGATATTCCTTGTTCTATGTTCTGCGGTTCTTTTCCTTTCCGGATGCGCCCTGACCAAGATAGTGACCGTGCCGGTCAAGGCCGTCACCGGTGTAGTGGGCGGCACGGCCGACGTCATCGACTAGGATCCCCCTGATGAAATCCGCACTGGTCCAGATGAACCCGACGGTCGGCGCACTCGATGCCAATGCCGACCGGATTGTTTCCAGTGCATGGGAGGCGTTCAACGAAGGGGCGCGGCTGATCGTCTTTCCTGAACTGGCCATTTCGGGCTACCCGCCCGAAGACCTTATTCTCAAGGACCACTTCTGCACCGACTGCGAAGCGCAGTTCCGGCGGCTGGAAAAGGAATTGCCCCCGGAAGCCTTTGTAGTCGTTGGATCGCCCGTATCCCGGGACGGGGGGAAGTACAATGCCGCCCTCGTTTTCCACGCTTCGGAAACCATCGGTGAATACCACAAGATGCTCCTGCCCAACTATGGCGTGTTCGACGAGTATCGCCTTTTCACGGCCGGAACCGAGCCCCTCGTTTTCGACATTGACGGACAAAGGGCCGCCATTCATATCTGCGAGGATTCGTGGGAACCGGACGGCGCAGCCGTCGCTTCGCTGGAAGGCCAAGGCATCGATCTGCTCATCAATCTCTCCGCTTCGCCCTACCATCGCGGAAAACTTGACGGCCGCATCGACGTGCTGGAACAAACCGCGCAAAAACTTGATGCCACCCTACTCTACTGCAACCTCGTCGGCGGGCAGGACGAACTGGTCTTCGACGGCGCCAGCATGGTTTTCGCCCCCGACGGCTCCCGCCTCGCCCGTGCCAAGCAGTTTAAGGAAGACATCCTCCACTTCGTACCGCAGGCGGCTCGCCTGCCCCGTACCGCAGGCGGCTCGCCTGCTTCCCGCAAAGAAACTCCGTTGCCCGAGCTGGAGGAGGTCTACGAAGCGCTGAAGATCGGCCTAAAGGACTATGTCGAAAAGATCGGCTTCAAGCGCGTGGTCGTGGCGCTTAGCGGTGGGATCGATTCCGCCATCGTGCTCGCAATCGCCGTGGACGCGCTGGGCAGCGACCGCGTCGCCGCCGTCACCATGCCGTCGCAATATTCCTCGTCGGATACCCTGAACGACGCCATTGAAATGGCGGATATTCTCGGCGTGGAGCTGCACACCATCCCGATCAAGGGGCTGTACGACGGTTTCGAGGCGGAGCTTTCCAAGGTTTGGGGTGCGGACAAGGAATCTGGACTGGCCGAGGAAAACCTGCAGGCGCGTATCCGCGGCAACCTGATCATGGCGCTCTCCAACGAATATGGCTGGCTGGTGCTAACCACCGGCAACAAAAGCGAAATGGCCATGGGCTACTGCACGCTCTACGGCGACATGAACGGCGGCTACGCCCTCATCAAGGATGTCCCGAAAACACTCGTGTTCGACCTCTGCCGCTGGCGCAATGAACAGGGTGACTCACCCGTCATTCCGCCCAGCATCATCGAACGCCCGCCCTCGGCCGAACTGCGACCCGACCAAAAGGATACCGACTCGCTACCGCCCTACGAGGTGCTCGACCCGATCCTCGAGGACTATGTGGAGAACGACATGGGCATCGATGGGCTGGTCGCCAAGGGCTATGATGAGGCCACCGTCCGGCGCGTGGTGCATGCCGTGGAGTTGAGCGAATACAAGCGCCGCCAATCGCCGCCCGGCGTAAAGATTACCCCAAAGTCTTTCGACCGCGACCGCCGCATGCCGATCGTGAACCGGTATCGGAACTGATTGCGTATTGCGTACTACGTATTATTAATCCAACGGGTAAATACGCGACCTTTTTTCAAAAGAGTCGCGTCCTACATTGTTCTTTTTCCAACAACGCCGGTTAATCCTGTTGCGTTGTAGGACGTGCCTCCCGCAGGGGGCGCGTTTTTGACTGCCGGATTAATACCGCATCTTACGAAATACGCAGTACCAAATTCGAAATTCACAACAAATTCCCTAATTCTGTTTTCCATTCCTTTTCCACCTGCCTATAGTGCTCTTTTCATACAAAAATTGAGCGTTCAAACAGGTAAGGAGTTGAAAAATGGGCGGTTTTTTCGGAGTGGCTTCAAAATCGGATTGCGTCAAGGATGTCTTCTACGGGACGGATTATCATTCACACCTAGGAACCCAACGCGGCGGAATTGCCACCATAAATGACGACGGCAACTTCACGAATGTCATTCACGATATCCGCAATGCGCAGTTTCGCTCGAAGTTTGATACCGACATTGAAAAAATGTCGGGCCAGTCCGCCATCGGCATTATCAGCGACTACGAAGACCAACCGCTCATCATCAACTCCCGCCACGGACGATATGCCATCGCAACGGTCGGCGTGGTACAGAACGCCCATGAGCTGGAGGTGGAGGCCTGTGCAAATGGCGCACACTTCTGCGAAATGAGTGGAAACGAAGTCAACCCCACCGAGCTCATTGCGCACCTCATCAACAAAGGGGAGACCTTTGTGGAGGGACTTCAGATTGCCCAGGACTCCATCGAGGGCTCCTCCTCCATCCTCCTGTTGACCAAGGAAGGAATCTATGCCGCCCGCGACAAGCTTGGGCGGACTCCTGTAATCATCGGGAAGAAGGAAGATGCGTATGCCATAACGCTTGAAAGCTGCGCCCTGCCGAACCTTCAATATCAGGTTGAAAGGGAACTCGGACCCGGGGAAATCGTGCGCATCACCGCCGACGGGGAGGAACGCCTGAAGTGCCCCGGAGACTGCATGCAGATCTGTTCTTTCATGTGGGTCTACTATGGCTATCCGGCATCCAGCTACGAAGGGCGGAACACCGAGGAAGTCCGGAATGTCTGTGGTGAAATGCTCGCTAAAAGAGATGACGTCGAAGCCGACTGCACTTGCGGCATTCCCGACTCCGGAACCGCGCATGCCATTGGCTATGCCCATGAATCCAAGATTCCCTACCGCCGCTCGTTCGTGAAATACACCCCCACCTGGCCGCGCAGTTTCATGCCGCAAAACCAGGCCGAGCGCAACCGCGTGGCAAAGATGAAGCTCATTCCCATACGGGAACTGATCGAAGGACGCAGCCTGCTCTTCTGCGAAGACTCCATTGTTCGCGGAACACAGCTTCAGGATACCATCAAACGCCTCTATACCGAATATGGGGCGAAGGAAATCCACATGCGCCCGGCCTGCCCGCCGCTGGTATACGGCTGCAAGTTCCTCAACTTTTCCCGCTCCCGCTCAGTGGATGAACTCGCAACACGAATTGCCATCAGGGAGCTGGAAGACGGGGAATACAAGCACCTCGAAGAGTATGCCGATGCAACCACGGAACGCTACCGGGCCATGGTGGACAAGATCCGGGAGCGCCTAAACCTTACGTCGCTCCAGTTCCAAACCCTTGAAGATCTCATCGAAGCCATCGGCCTTCCGAAGGAAAAGCTCTGCACCTATTGCTGGGACGGTGCGGAGTAAGGCGTGAACCGCTACGCAGCTAACCGCCGTGGCGACGGCGGCGTCCGCCTCGCTCCAAAATTGAATTGTCATCCTCTTCCGTAACCACCGTCTGGGTGTATAACGGCTCGATCTTGACGGCATTTCCGTCGCGCGTTGCCGGGCAGATATTCCGGCAGGCACCGCAACCACGGCATTTTCTGGGATTCACAACGGGCTTGGGGATGCCGTCGCGCCCGGTGCGCATTTCAATGGCGTTGTAGCCGCAAAATTCATCGCACGCGAGGCACTCCTTCCGATCTTCCCACGCAAGGCACGCCTCGCGGATAATACTCGCCGTCGCGATTCTTTGCTGCTGCTTCCGCTCCATGGAGAGGGATTGGATCGCCCCGGTCGGGCAAACCTGTAGGCAGGCATTGCAGTATTGCTCGCAGTAGGCGCCATCGTGCTTGTCAAAATCCAATTCGGGAATACAGAGCTCAGCCACCCCGCCCTTTTTCCGCACCGAAAGCACCCCGGTCGGGCAGACATTGACGCAGGCATAGCAACGGATGCAGGTTGCCGCAAAGTTATCCAGATCTTTGGCACCGGGTGGAAGCACCGGACGGTCATCCTCGGCGGCACGGGCCACATGACGGAACAGCAGGGCAAGCGGAACACCGAATGCCAGTCCGGCCAGAAGCTCCCGCCGGGCAGGCTGAGATTGGTCTTTGCGCTCCCAATCACCTGCGGTACGTATCGCAGCCGGCTCGGCTGCTCTTGCTGGCCGTTTGAGTTTCACCTTTTCAACCAGATAGCCCAGCGGGCAAAGCTGGGCGCACCAAATGCCGGGCTGAACAAAGCTCAACAGAAGCATGAGCGGGATCAATCCACCGGGAATCCAGGCCATCCAATGCGCAGCGCCATGCCCCATCGCCCCAAGCCGGGTAAAGGTTGAAAGCGGATCCAGGAACAGGATCAGCGGCAATCCGGCAACGGAAGCAAAAATGGCAAACCAAAAAATGGTTCCGTTCAGCTTCCACAGAAAAAAGCGGCGTTTAAGACTAAACTGCGAGGATACGGAATAGAGGGTTCCCAGCGGGCAGATCCAGCGGCAAAAGAAACGTCCCTTCCACAGCCCCAACCCGAGAACCAGTACCGCTGGCAAGCTCCACATGAGCGAGACATACCACGTCCGGTGCGCAAGCGACGCCGATAACGCGGAGAGCGGACTCATGGCCGGAATGAACCTT
>JBDLHZ010000070.1:0-9279 GCA_039715135.1 Verrucomicrobiota bacterium | reverse complement strand
GAAAAGGGCGTTTACGCGAAATAGCGAAAGGGGAATGACAATGCAGGAATGGTGGACAGGTTTATCGGGGATAACGCAGTTCTTCTACGGAATGGCGGCGTTCTTCAGTGTGTTCTTTCTATGGCAGATCATCGCGGCCTTCATGGGGCTCAACGGCGACGAAATGGATGTTGGCGGCGATGCGGGCGATGCCGATTTCGGGGATGTCGATATCGATGCCGATGCGCTGGACGATATCGACCACTCCGATGTGGTCGAGTCATCGCAGGCATTCAAAATCCTGAGCCTGCGCTCAATTATTACCTTCTTCACGCTTTTTTCGTGGGGGAGTGCGCTCTACACCGCAGACGGCGTTTCTTCGGGCAAGGCGATGGGGATTTCCTGTATCTGGGGATTGGTCGGCATGTTTGCCATTGCATTCATTTTCTGGGGAATGGGCAAGCTGACCGAAACCGGAACCAAGGATGTGGCCACGGCCAAAGGGAAGATCGCTACGGTCTATCTCGACATTCCAGCGGATGGTTTTGGAGAAATCAAAACTGCTGTCAGCGGGGCGGTCGAGCATATCAAGGCCAAGAGTGTCGGAGGGGAAGCCTTGCCTGCCGGCACGCAGGTGCGTGTGGTGCAAGTGATCGGGCAGACTTTGGTAGGGGTTGAAAAGCTAACTGAAAAAGGAGAAACAGAATGAATGTATTAATATTATTGATCATCGTCGCAATTGCGATCATCGGTACTTTCCTGGCGCTGGTCAGCCGCTATCGCCGCTGTCCGTCGAATAAGATTCTTGTGATCTATGGTAAAACCAGCAGTGGAGCCGCCAAGTGTATCCATGGTGGTGCGGCCTTTGTTTGGCCATTGATCCAGGATTTCGCCTATCTCGATCTCGAACCGTTCGTGGTTCCGATCGATTTGAAGAATGCGCTTTCGCAGGAAAACATTCGCGTAACCGTTCCGACCACCGTCACGGCGGCGATTTCCAACACCAAGGGGATCATGCAAAACGCAGCCGTTCGACTGCTCGGACTCTCCCGCAAGGAGATCGAGGACCAGGCGCAGGATATTATTCTCGGCCAGATGCGTGCCGTCATCGCAACGATGCAGATCGAAGAGATCAACCAGGATCGCCAAGCCTTCCTTGCCAAGGTGAACGAGGCCGTCTCCGGCGAGCTCGAAAAGATCGGCCTCTACCTCATCAACGTGAACATCCGCGACATCGAGGATGAGTCCGGCTACATCGTCGCCTTGGGTCGCCGCGCCGCCGCCGAGGCGATCAACCAAGCCAATATCGATGTGGCCGAACAGGAAAAGGTGGGCCAGACCGGTGTCGCCCACCGCCAGCGCGACCAGCGCGTCGCCGTCGCCGCCGCCTCCGCCGAAGCGGAGATCGGCGAGGCCACCGCCGACCGCGACCGCCGCTCAAAATCCGCTGGACTCGATGCCGAAGCCGCACAGGGCGAAACCGAGGCACGCGCTAAGAAGGCCTCCTACGAAGCCAACCAACACGTCGCCGAGCAGGAAGCCCGCAATCGGTCTGAATCCGCCGGCCGCGAGGCCGACGGCGCCATTCGCGTTGCACAGGAAACCGCCGAGAAAAAGGCAGAGGAAGCCCGTGCCTTGCGGGAAGCCGCCCGCCTGAATGCAACGATCGTTGTTCCGGCCGAAGCCGACAAGGAGCAGACCATCATCGCCGCCGATGCCCAGAAGGAACGCTCCATCCGCATTGCGCAGGGTGAGGCCGAAGCCAAGCTGGCCAAGATGAAGGCCGAAGGAGCCGGTGTGCAGGCCATTCTGGACGGCAAGGCAAAGGGCTATGAAGGCCTTGTCGCTGCCTGCCAGACCGCCAATCAGGCCGCTTCGCTCCTGCTCATCGAAAAACTGCAGGAGATCGCCAGCGTTCAGGCGCAAGCCATTCAGGATCTTCCGATCGAAAAAGTCGTCGTCTGGGATGGTGGCGGGAAAGAAGGCGGGCTTAATGGCCTCGGTGGACGCCTCATGGGCGCACTGCCCCCGATGCACGAGCTGGCCAAGCAGGTTGGTCTCGACCTGCCCGAATTCCTCGGCAAGATGCAGGATGAGCAGGGCAAGAAAGAGGAACCCTCCGAATAGCTCCAAATCCAGAAAAACAGCAAAGCCGGTTCACGCAAGTGGGTCGGCTTCTTATTTTCCCAATGCCTGAAATCCCTTGTCAAGCAGCTTGCGCGACGTGGCGTTGCGGGTTTTCTTGTCGGGGCTGCCGAGAACAACGGATATGACGCGCTGGCCGTTGCGCTCGGCAGTAGCGGCGAGCGACCAGCCACCCATGCCGTGGTAGCCGGTTTTCAGCCCGTCGCAACCCTGGTAGCCATCGACTCTTTTGGCCAATTTATTGCGGGTGGCGAGCATGGTTTCGCCGCCACGGATATATTTTAGCTCGGTACTGGTGTAGTGAAGGGTGTTCGGGTGGCGCAGGGCTGCAAGCGAAAGAATGGCTATGTCGTAGGGTGTGCTGATGTCCGGCTGGGTTCCATTGGTCGGTGGAAGGCCATGATCGGAGTGGTAGGTGGTCGAGTTCATGCCTAGCTCACGCGCCTTCTGGTTCATCATATCGACAAACGCCGCCTTGCTGCCCGCCACGTGCAGTGCCAGCGCGCGCGCCGCGTCGTTGGCCGAATGCACCGTCAAGGCATAGAGCATGTCCTCCACCGTAAAATTGGTTTCGCGCGGGTCGAGCCATACCTGCGAGCCGCCGATCTTGGCCACCTCGTTGGTAATCTTTACTTTTTCCTTCAAGCCGATTATTCCGGCATCGATCTGCTCCAGAACAATCAGCATGGTCATCAGCTTGGTGACGCTGGCGGGATAGCAATAGGTCGTGGCGCGATTTTCATAGAGGATCTTCCCGGTGCGCGCATCCACAACAATCGCGCCGCGATAGGGGCTGCCGGTCAGCTTGGGATAGACCTTTGTCGTGCGGCGATCCGGGCGGTCGGAGCGCAGATGGCCCTCGCTTGCACCGGGCGCGGCAATCGTTTCGCGCGGCTGGGAGGGGGGCATTTCGACCACTTCGACGGGAATCGCCAGATCAGGTACGGCAAAGTCGGCCACTGGTCCCGGAGCAGGAGCGGGTTTGGATGGAGTGGGTGGGGCAGGTGTGGGGCCGGCCTGTTCGGCCTTGTCCTTGCTGGAGCCGATCAAGGCTGAAAATATCAGCACATGCAGGGCAATCAAGACGGTGGCAATGACTGTGACGTTGCTTTTCTTCATCTGAGGTTGTACCAATTTCTAAAAGCGGACATCTGAAGGAATTCACGAAGGACATACAAGCTATATCCGCCTATTTCTACAGCCAACAATAGCAGGTTTTCCCTAGTATTTTCGCAAAATTTTCCGACTCTTCTCGAACTCGCCGCATTGTTTGCATCTTGTATAAAAAGGAGTAATCAAGAAATTTACATCGACTTAAGCGAATATAAAAGGCACATGTTTGTTTTTGCGAGTTCGTTGTAGTTTAGAGTGGTATAACAAAGAATACGGGAGGGAAGATGAAAGCAAGGCAGGGAGTTGTTCTGTTGGCGGCAACGCTGTTGGTTGCCGGGGTGCAAGCGGATGCGTTCATAATTGAATGGGGTGGCCCGGTTGGGGGCGGGGAAATACTCCCAAATTGGACCGAGCAGGACATGTACTTCGAAACCCCGAACGGCATAACCGTCCACGACAGTGGTGCGTCTGCTGGCTCTCCGGACAACGGCTCCATGTGGATACGAACGATGGGATGGCCAATGCAAGCCTCACTGACAATTACGAATCTGTCAGGAGCGCCGTTCGCACTTCATTTCGTCGACCTTGCCGAATACAGCACAGCTTTCGCCGCCCCGCGCGCAATACCATTCATCGGTTACAAAAGCGACGGCAGTATCGTCACCACCACCTTCATCACCGATGGCAACATTGATGGCACTGGCCCATTGGCCGACTTCGAAACATTCATGTTTAGCGCCGACTTCACGGACCTTACCCGTGTTGTCGTTGATACCTATCTGTATTCCATGGATAATCTTGGGGTAAGTGTTGTCCCGGAGTCGTCGAGCATTGCGATGATCGGTCTCGTTGGCGGAATCGGGTTGTTTGTCCGCAGAAAGTTTATGCTGTAGCCCTCTTGGGCATTTCATAAGACATGAATCGAAGGGCGGTCTGGGTGCCGTCCTTTTTTGGCGCCCATCTGTTTTGATTTGTTGGAAGCTACTGTTTAGACTGCCTGCCAATTATGAATGAAGCCAATACACCGCCCCTGTTTGTAGAAAAGATACTGGATGGCGCACAAACCATGCCCAAGGAGCGAGGCAAGGCCTTTGCCCCCTCCAATATTGCCCTCTGCAAATACTGGGGCAAGCGCGATGCCGCCCTCAACCTACCCGTCAACTCCAGCCTCTCCATTTCCCTCGGCCACCTCGGCACTCGCACCGAAGTTGAACGATCGGGAATGGATGCAGTTTATCTGAATGGTGATCCGGTCGATCCCAATGATTCTTTTGCGGTTCGTACCTTGAGCTTTCTCGATCCGTTTCGTCCATATTTGTCCGATACCTGTTTTACGGTAAGGACGGAAAACAATATTCCGACGGCGGCCGGGTTGGCATCGTCGGCATCGGGGTTTGCGGCACTGGTGATGGCGCTGGACGATCTGGCGGGGTGGGGGCTTGGTCCGAAGCGGCTCTCCATGCTTGCGCGGCTCGGAAGTGGTAGTGCGGCGCGTTCGGTCTACGATGGCTTTGTTCAATGGCACGCCGGCAGCAATCCCGACGGCACCGATTCCTTTGCCGAAAAAATCGACAATGAATGGCCGGAGTTTCGCATCGGCGTCCTCGAACTTTCCAGCGCCCCAAAGCCGGTTGGCTCGCGCGACGGCATGAACCGCACGGTCGAAACATCGGAACTCTACAAGAGCTGGCCGCAACAGGCCGCCGCCGACCTCGAAACCATCCGTGCCGCCATCGATGCCCATGATTTTCCATTGCTTGGGAAAACCGCCGAGCGCAACGCACTCGCAATGCACGCCACCATGCTGGCCGCATGGCCGCCACTCATCTACCTGCAACCGGAAACCATTGAACAAATCCACAAGGCACAGCGCATTCGCTCCGAGGGGTTGGAGGTCTATCTCACCATCGACGCCGGCCCCAACATCAAGCTTCTCTTCTTGGAGGAAAACGAAACCGCTGTCGTCGATGCATTTCCGGGATTACAGGTAATCAAGCCGTTTGGTTGAACGTAGTTTCGCATTTCAATACGGAGTGTTCACCGAACCGCTTTCCGCCTGTCGGCGGTGAAGCGGTGCTACACCTCGCCGCGAATTAATTGGTGTAGTAACGCTTCACCCGAGCGGCGCGAGGGAAAGCGTTCTCCGGAAATGGGATGAACCCACCAAAAGCCACGCCTCAATCATCATGTTCCACTCTGCACGTTCTTCTTCACCGTGCGCCAGTCGAGGCCGGTGCGCCGGGCGACTTCGCCATAGTTTCCGTAGGTGTCGTAGAGGTCGCGGCAATATTTCTCGACCAGTTCCTTGGCGGTGAGGTTGCCGGCTTCGACGGCATGGCCCAGCGCAACTTCATCCTTCGGTTCGGACGTGGTGTCGCCCTCATAGGCTCCGGTAATCATGATTCGCCGGATGGCTTGCTCTAGCTCGCGTACGTTGCCCGGCCACGCATAGTTCTTGCCCACGCCCTCTTTTAGTTTCCCGACCACCGGGAGCCTTAGTTCCGAACCGCAAATCCGTTCCATCAAATGGGTCGCAAGCATCTCCAGTTCGCGCGGGGTTTCCTGGATGCGCTGGCGCAGGGGCGGAACAGTGATGAGATCGGTGCAAAGGCGATAGTAGAAATCGTCGCGAAACCCGCCTTCGCGGCGCAGCGCATCGAGCGGCTTGTTTGTGGCGGCAATCACGCGTCCTTTAAACCGCAGCTTCTCATGGCTTCCAACGGGCGTGAAGGTACGCTCCTGCAATACCTGCAAGAGCTTGATTTGCACCGGCACGCCCACATCGCCGATTTCGTCGAGAAAGATTGCCCCGTGCGGGCTGCACCGCGCAAAGATACCATCGTGTTTTTCGATCGCCCCTGTGAATGCCCCCTTGCGGTGGCCAAACAGTTCCGATTCGATGAGTGATTCGGGATATTGCGACAGGTTGATCGCGACAAACGCGCGCGTAAAGCTTTCCTCGAACTTTTGTGCATTCGGATTGAACGGAATGAATCCCGAACGCCCAATCGCCGCCGCCGCCGCACCTTTTCCCGTGCCGGTTTCGCCGAGCAACAACGTCGAAAAATCCTCCATCCGGTTCCATAGGCAGCGCTCGTACCATGCAATGTCGTGGGTGAAAATGTTGTCCCAAAGCCGCGCCCTTAGCTGTTTCATGCACGGACTCTCTCCAATCAGTTCCTTTGAGATGAAGAAATAGGCGCGGCGGATTTGGTAGAACATTGCCGCATAGCGGCAAGCATCGGTGCGGTTGAAACCGTAGCCCACCAGTTTTTCCAGGCATTGGAACGCGAACGGCGCACGGCACGGTTCGTCGCCTGCGAGGATCTGCTCCTCGATCAAGGCATCGAACTGGTTCATGTATTGGTGGAACACGTGGAACAGGATACTCACTCCAACCGCGCGCGTTTTCTCGTCAAGATCCCGTTTTTTTAGTTTTTTCTGGAGATCCGCCTTCTCTCCGGCAGAGGAAGACAAGGCATGGATATTCTTTTCCAGGCGCTGGAGAAGCGGCACGAGCATCTCATGCCATTCGGTGCCTTCCGCTGCATCGACAATCCGCCGATCAATCTCAATACGCTTGTCGCTGAACGGATTGCTGAACGCCGCCTCCGCCATCATCTTGAAGAATTCATGGTTCATGCCCACAGTGTATACACCAAATTCACAACATGTCTATATATCGTAGAGGGAAATCAACGCACGGTTTTTCTTACCACTTAACCGCCAAAAACTTAGATTTTGCAGCATGCCGATGGCACGCTCCCTGCGTTAGGTGAGTTGTAGCAACAAACCTTAAGGAGCGGGAATGAAACTGGGTCTCGTCATTTTAACCATTTTGATCGCGGTGGCAATCGTCAGGGCATGCATGCCAGACGCGCCACGCCGGCAAACCGCCAAGCAGGAAACCGTTGTAGTGCTCCATGGCCTGACTCGTTCCAGCAGGGCGATGGAAAAAATGGCGAATGCTTTGCGAACAGAAGGATACACCGTTATCAATCACGGCTATCCCTCCACTACCGCGACCATCGAAGAGCTAACCAAGCAGGTTTTCCAAATCCTGGAACCGCAAATCAAGGATGCTGAAACCGTGCATTTTGCCACGCACTCCATGGGCGGGATCATCCTGCGCCAACATCTGGAAGAACACGAATTGCCGAACCTTGGGCGAGTTGTCATGCTTGCGCCGCCTAGTCGCGGCAGCGAGGTGCCGGACAAGCTCGGCAATATTTTTCTCTACAAATGGATCAACGGTCCGGCCGGAAACCAGTTGGGTACAGGACCCGACAGTCTTCCACTTTGCCTGAAGGATCCGGAATTTGAGCTGGGCATCATTGCGGGCGACCGCACACTCAACCCGTTTCTCTCCATGTTGATTTCCGGGCCGGACGATGGCAAGGTATCCCTCGCCCGGGTGAAACCCGGAATCTACACCGACTACGTTCAATTGCACGTCACCCATCCCTGCATGGTGTGGAACGATGAGGTGATCGGGCAAACCAAGCACTTCCTGAAATATGGAAGCTTCAACAAGGAGAAAGCAAATGATTAACATCGTCGCAGCATGGATCGGATTTTCACTGGGTTGTATTTCCGGCGCAATACCCGGATTGTTTTTCCAGAACCAGGACTGGCTGGGTGGCTATACGTCTTGGCCGCGCCGCTTGATCCGCCTGGCCCATATCTCCTTCTTTGGGATCGGGTTCCTGAATCTAGGGCTTGGGCTGAGCAGCGGAATGCTTGGTGTGGAGTCCCCGGCGGCATCGGTCCTGATGATCGTTGGCGCGATCGCCATGCCCGCAACCTGCTACGCGAGCGCCTTCAAGCCCGCCTTTCGGCACCTGTTTTTCATTCCGGCCGGGTCGGTCTTCATTTCAATTGTTTTATTTATAGGAAAGATGGTGTAGCCATGAAAATAGGACTCATAGCCATGAGCGGTATCCGTGCGTGCGATACCGAACTGCTCGAACTCGGACTGACACTTCCCGGATTCGTGGAGCGCAGCAAGCAGATCGCATCGCTTCCAAGTCTCGGACTATTGACCCTGGCGGGCATGACCCCCAAGCATCACGATGTCCATTACATCGAGGTTCCCGACCTGCATGCAGTCGGCGGTGACGATCGTTTTAGATTTCACGGCCGTGAGATTGAAAACGATTACTTTGATCTGGTGGCCATCTCCAGCTACAGCGCGCAGATCGACGAGGCCTATGAACTGGCGCAGCGCTATCGCGTCCGGGGGATCCCGGTTGTCATGGGCGGGCCGCATGTGACGGCGTTGCCGCACGAGGCGCAAAAATATTGCACCTCCGTTGTGGTCGGCGAAGGCGAGCCGGTTTGGCTCGATGTACTCGAAGATGCCGAAAACGATCGCTTAAAGCTGATCTATGATGCACGCAAGCTGGACTACAGCTTGGCGGATGCGCCGATGCCCGCCTTCGAACTGCTGGATATTTCCAAGTACAACCGGCTGACCGTGCAGACCAGCCGGGGCTGCCCCCACAACTGCGAGTTTTGCGCCGGTTCCCGGTTGATCTGCAATCGCTACAAGCAAAAGCCTGTTGAGAAGGTTTTGGCCGAGATCGATCGCATCTGCGAAATCTGGCCGCACCCGTTCATTGAATTTGCCGACGACAATAGTTTTGTCGACAAAGCCTACTGGAAGAAACTGCTTCCGGAATTGAAGAAGCGGAAAATCAAGTGGTTCACCGAAACCGACCTTTCGGTTGCCGAGGACCACGAACTTTTGACCATGATGCGCGAGTCCGGGTGCGCCCAGGTGCTCATTGGCCTTGAAAGCCCGACGGAAGAACCGTTGCGCGGGCTGGAGCAAAACACCAACTGGAAGCAGGATCGTTTTGCCGAATACAGGGAAGCGATTCACACCATCCAGTCGCACGGCATCACCGTCAACGGCTGCTTTATCACCGGGCTTGACGGCCAGACAGCGGAAGTGTTCGACCAGATCTACAACTTTGTCCGCGATGCCGAACTCTACGAGGTGCAGATCACGCTCCTCACCCCGTTCCCCGGAACGGCGCT
>JBDLHZ010000069.1:0-9312 GCA_039715135.1 Verrucomicrobiota bacterium | reverse complement strand
CTGGGCTATAAAATTGTGCTGGTCAATTCCAACCCCGCCACCATCATGACCGATCCCGGCATGGCCGACGTCACCTATATCGAGCCGCTCAATCTGGAAACCATCGAACGGATCATTGACAAGGAACGACCCGATGCGTTGCTTCCAAACCTCGGAGGGCAGACCGCCCTCAACCTTTCCCAGGATCTTTCAAAACACGGGATTCTTGAAAAATACGGCGTTGAAGTGATCGGGGTAAAGCTTGATGCCATCGCACGTGGCGAAGACCGCATCGAGTTTAAGAAAACGATGGACAAACTCGGCATCGAAATGGCGAAAAGCACCGCCGTCTACAGCGTTGAGGATGCTGAGAAGGTCGCGGCCGACCTAGGCTATCCCGTAGTGATCCGCCCGGCGTACACGATGGGCGGCACCGGCGGCGGCATTGTCTACAACGTCGAGGAACTGCGAGTAATCGGCGCACGGGGCATCAATGCCAGTCTCGTTGGCCAGATTTTGATCGAAGAATGCGTGCTCGGCTGGGAGGAGCTTGAACTCGAAGTCGTGCGCGATGCCGATAACAACCTGATCACCGTTTGCTTTATCGAAAACATTGATCCCATGGGCGTGCATACCGGCGACTCCTTCTGCTCCGCGCCGATGCTCACCATCAGCCAGGAGTTGCAGGACCGTCTGCAAAAAGCATCCTATGCCATTGTCGAGGCTATCCAGGTTATCGGTGGAACCAACGTGCAGTGGGCGCACGATCCCGTTACCGGCCGCATTATCGTCATCGAAATCAACCCGCGCACCTCGCGCTCCTCCGCGCTGGCTTCGAAGGCGACCGGCTTCCCGATCGCGCTGGTCTCCGCCAAGCTCGCGGGCGGCATGACCATGAAGGAAATCCCGTACTGGCGCGACGGTACGCTCGAAAAATATACGCCGTCCGGCGACTACATCGTGATTAAATTCGCCCGCTGGGCCTTTGAAAAATTCAAAGGGGTCGAAGACAAGCTCGGCACGCAGATGCGCGCCGTCGGCGAAGTGATGAGTATCGGCAAGAACTACAAGGAATCCGTTCAGAAATCCATTCGCGGCTTGGAAAACGGTCGCTACGGCCTGGGCTTCGTCAAGAATTTCAACACGCTCTCCCTCGAAGAGCTCATGGCGCGCCTTTCCGTTCCGACCAGCGACCGCCAGTTCATTCTTTATGAAGCGCTGCGCAAGGGGGCGACCATCGACGAGCTGTTCGCCAAGACCAGCATCAAGGCCTGGTTCCTTGAACAGATGAAAGAACTCGTCGAGCGCGAGGAAGAGGTGCTGAAATACAAAGGCGGAAAGCTTCCCGACGAACTGCTCGAAGCCGCAAAAAAAGACGGCTTTGCCGATGCCTATCTCGCGAAAATCCTTGATGTGCCTGAAAAGGATATCCGTGAACAGCGGACGAAAGCCGGAGTCGTTGAAGGCTGGCATGCCGTTCCCGTTAGCGGGGTGGAGGATGCAGCCTACTACTATTCCAGCTACAACGCTCCCGACGAGACCACGGCCACGGACAACCCCGACAAGGTGATGATCCTTGGCGGCGGCCCCAACCGGATCGGGCAGGGGATCGAGTTCGACTATTGCTGTGTCCACGCCGCATTCACCCTGCGCGACATGAACTACGAAACCGTCATGGTCAACTGCAACCCCGAAACCGTCTCCACCGACTACGACACCTCCGACAAGCTCTACTTCGAGCCGCTCACCGTTGAAGATGTCCTGCAAATCTACGAAAAGGAAAATCCAAAAGGCGTCATCTGCCAGTTCGGCGGGCAGACCCCGCTCAATATCGCCCGCGAGCTGCAGGAGGCCGGCGTCAATATTCTCGGCACCTCACCCGAGGTGATCGACCTTGCCGAAGACCGCGAACAGTTCGACGCGATTATGAAAAAACTCGGCATCCCGATGGCCGAAGGCGGCATGGCCGTCGATGTGGACGGTGCCCTTGAAATCGCCAACCGCCTCGGCTACCCGCTCATGGTGCGGCCCTCCTACGTGCTCGGTGGGCGCGGCATGGAAATCGTCTACGACGAACCGATGCTGCGCGACTACATGGCCGCCGCCGTCGGCGTCACCCCCGACCGGCCGATTCTGATCGACAAGTATCTCGAGAACGCCATCGAGGCCGAGGCCGATGCCATTGCCGACGGCGAAGACGCCTTCGTTCCCGCCGTCATGGAACACATCGAGCAGGCCGGAATTCATTCCGGCGATTCCGCCTGCGTGATCCCGCCGGTCGGTATCCCGGAGAAGCACATCAAGACCATTTACGAATACACCCGTACCATCGCCCGCGAAATGGGCGTGGTGGGCTTGATGAATATCCAGTACGCCATCTGCGAGGATGTCGTCTATGTGCTCGAAGCCAATCCGCGCGCGTCGCGTACAGTGCCGCTGGTTTCCAAGGTCTGTGGCCTTTCGATGGCGCGCATCGCCACCGAAATCATGCTCGGCAAGAAACTCGGCGATTTCAACCTGAAGCATCAGGACATTCCGCACTTTGGCGTAAAGGAATCTGTCTTCCCGTTCAACATGTTCCCGGAAGTCGATCCCGTCCTCGGACCGGAAATGCGCTCCACCGGCGAAGTGCTCGGCATGGACTCGGACTTCGGGCTGGCTTTCTACAAGGCGCAGGAAGCCACCAAAGGCACCTTGCCCATGGAGGGAGCCGTCCTGCTCACTATTTGCGACCGTGACCGCTCCGAAAAACTGGTTGGTGCTGCTCGGCAACTCAAGGAGTCTGGCTTCAAACTGTTCGCCACCGCCGGTACCGCCGACTTCCTGAAAGAGAGCGGTATCGAAACCGAAACCATTCTCAAAGCGCATGAAGGCCGACCGAACATTGTCGATGCCATGAAAAACGGCGAGGTGCAGCTCATCGTCAACACGCCGTCCGGCAAGCTCAGTGTTCACGACGATTCCTACATCCGCAAGTCGGCCATCAAGCATAATGTAGCCTACATCACGACTGTAGCCGCCGCCGTGGCCGCCGCCGAAGGAATCGCCGCGCGGCATGCGGGTCAGGCCCCGATCCGCTCCCTGCAGGAATGGCATGCCGATCTGGATGCCCCGGAAAGCAAGGGGTAAGGGGAGTCGAATTCCCCATTGTACCGGTTTCGCCAGCTGTTGCTTCGGTGTAGTACCGCTTCACCCGGAGGGAAAGCGGTGCCATGCGAGCGGAAAACGCTTTCCTCCCGCTGGTCGGGGAAGCGTTGCTACATCAAAGCGCCTTTGGCATAGGCCCAAAATCAAAATGGTATTTCAAGTATTTCCGCTCCCCTAAGAACCAGTTGCTCGGCCTTGGCATTGTTTAGGAACGGGCAATCTTAATCAGGGTGCGCCCCAAAAGATTGCCCGGCCGGGCGAGGCGGTATGTCTTGTCTGTCCTCTTAATAAATCCCCGGACTTCCAGCTTTTCCAAGTGGCGCGAAAGGGCGGCGGGCGATATGCCTGTGGCGTCCCGCAGGCCGTCGATCGATAATGCCTTGCCATTCAATGCCCGGACGATTTTAATACGGCGTTCATGTGTAAAAGCCGTTGCTTGCCGAATGACAGTTTTGAAGGGCATGGATCGTTCATGGCATTTTCTCAACGCCTCCAAAAGCTCCGGTGCGAAATCCACCCCGCTGTTCGCTTCCGCCCGGTAGATCACCTTCGTTTTTTCCCGGCGGGGTGTGATTAGGCCGCGCGCATTCAATGCCCGCAACTGCTGGCTCGCGTTTGGCCGCGTCGTATTGGTTTGTTGAACGAGTTGATTAACACACAGTTCGCCGTCCTTAAAGATATGCCAGAGAAGCCGAAGCCGTGTTTTATTGGCGACAACCCGGCAGGTTCGCCAAAGGGTGGGGTGCAGTTTCATAGTGTTCTGCCTTGTTTCATACGTTCAAACGTATGGAATATACCAATGGGAAATATCTATAACAAGCGTAAATTGCGAGTGTTATGGAAAATATCATTCCACACGTTTGAACGTATGGGGAATCTTGCCGAAATCTTTCCTTCAATAATCCGGAAGGAAGCTCTGGCTCAGGTGCTGGCGAGCATTTCGTTCATGGCGGCGGCGGCCTTGCGGCCTTCGCCCATGGCAAGGATGACCGTGGCGGCACCGAGGACGATGTCGCCGCCGGCATAGATGCGGTCAATCGATGACTTTCCGTTTTCGTCGGCCACGATGTTTCCCCATTTGTTGGTTTCGAGCCCGGGGGTGGTCTGGCGGATCAGCGGGTTGGAGTCGTTGCCGATGGCGACGATAACGGTATCGAGATCGATGTCGAACTCACTGCCCTCGATGGCGACGGGGCGGCGGCGGCCGGAGTCGTCGGGTTCGCCGAGTTCGTAGCGCAGGCATTCGAGGCCGCGCACCCAGCCGTTATCGTCGGCCAGGATCCGCTTGGGGTTCTGGAGGATGTGGAAGATGACGCCCTCTTCCTTGGCGTGTGCAACCTCTTCGACGCGGGCGGGCATTTCGACCTCGGTGCGGCGGTAGATGAGGTGCACCTCCTTGGCGCCGAGGCGTACGGCGGTGCGCGCGGCATCCATGGCGACGTTGCCGCCACCGAGCACGGCGACTTTTTCGGATGCGAAAATCGGTGTGGCCGCGCGCTCCTTGTCGTAGGCGCGCATGAGGTTGGAACGGGTGAGGTATTCGTTGGCGGAATATACACCGACGAGGTTTTCGCCTTCGATGTTCATGAAGCGCGGAAGCCCCGCGCCCGTGCCGATGAAGAGCGCATCGAAGCCGTCCTCTGCGAGCAGGTCGGGAATTTTACGGGTGCGTCCGATCACGAAGTTTGTTTTGAGTTCACAGCCCATTTCGGTGAGGGAGTCGATTTCCTTCTGTACGATGGCCTTGGGCAGACGGAATTCGGGGATGCCGTAGACCATTACTCCGCCGGGTTTGTGGAAGGCCTCGAAAAGCACGACGCTGTGGCCTTCGCGCCGTATGTCGGCCGCGACGGTGAGCCCGGCTGGGCCGGTTCCGATGATGCCGACCTTCTTGCCGGTCTCGGGTTTGACGGAGGGGGTTTCCATCAGGTCGTTTTCGCGCTCCCAGTCGGCGACATAGCGTTCGAGGCGTCCGATGCTGACGGCTTTGTCGACACTCTTAAGCGCCTTGCCGACGGTGCAGGGCGCCTGGCACTGCGTCTCCTGCGGGCAAACCCGGCCGCAGACGGCGGGCAGGAGGCTGTTTTCCTTGATGATGTCGATGGCTTTTTTGTTATCGTCGTCCGCAATGGCCTGGATGAAGCCGGGGATATCGATGGCGACCGGGCAACCGGCGATACAGGGTGCGGTCTTGCACTGCAGGCAGCGTAGCGCTTCGAGCTTGGCCTCTTCGGGCGTGTAGCCGAGTGCGACCTCCTCCATGTTCGAGCGGCGCAGGTTGGGATCCTGCGAAGGCATCTCCTGCGCCGGAATCGCCATGCGATCCCTGGGCTTGAGTTCCTCTGTCTTCGCGTCTACTTCTTTCAGCGTTTTCTTGGCGTCTTCGGCCAGTTTTCCAGCGGGTATGTAGGTCATGTCTAGTCGCCTGCTTTCTGGCCAATTCTACATTGATGCTCTTCGTTCTCTTGCTTCTTGTAGGAGTTGAGCCGGTTGATCATGTTGTCGAAGTCGACGAGATGGCCATCGAATTCCGGGCCGTCCACGCAGACAAACTTGGTTTCGTCGCCGACCGTGACGCGGCAACCGCCGCACATGCCGGTGCCGTCGACCATGATGGTGTTGAGCGAAACCTGGGTGGACACTTCATAGGGACGGGTGGTTTCGGCGCAGAACTTCATCATGATCGGCGGACCGATGGCTACAGCCATGTCGGGCTTGGGATCCTGTTCGCAGAGTTCCTTGAGCGGTTCGGTGACGAGTGCCTTGCGGCCTGCCGAGCCGTCATCGGTGCAGATGATGAGTTCGTCGGCAATGGCGCGCATTTCGTCCTCGAGAATCAGCAGCTCCTTGTTGCGTGCGCCCATGATGATGACGACCTTGTTGCCCGCCGCTTTCATGGCCTGCGCAATCGGATGGAGCGGCGCGACACCGATGCCGCCGCCAACGCAGACGACCGTTCCGAAATTCTCGATATGGGTCGGGGTACCGAGCGGGCCGACGAGTGCGGCGATTTCGTCGCCAACATCCATCTGGGCCATTGCCTTCGTTGTTTTTCCAACGGCCTGGAAAATGATGGTGATGGAACCTTCTTTAGTGTCGGCGTCGGCTACGGTAAGCGGAATGCGTTCCCCGAAGTCCTCGTCCAGTTGCAGGATGATGAACTGGCCGGCCTTGCGCTCGCGGGCGATCAGCGGGGCTTCCAGCCGCATCAGGAACACGGTTTCCGAAAGCTGCCTTTTTTCAAGTATTCGACTCATGGATTTTCGCTCCAATTGGTTAAATAAAAAACTTCCTTTCCCAAAAAGGAAGGGAAGTCATACAACTAACGGGGCAGCCAAGGCAACCCGCCAGTTGTTTTTTTGATCTTGGCGATGCGAGCGGAGTTCTGGCTCATTTATACTTTTTCGGAACGACGCCGAGGGTCTTGATTCGATAGTTGATGATGCGCTGCGTGGTCTGGAGATAGCGTGCGGCGGCGGCTGCGTTGCCACGGTGCTTCTTGAGGGCGTCGATCAGGATTTCACGCTCGTAGGCCTCGACCATCTGCTTGAGGTTGGCACCGTTTTCGGGCAGCAGGCCGGTGTGTGTCTCGTCGCTGGTCTGTAGCGAGGGCGGCAGGTTGAAGCCGTGGATGACGCCGTCGGAGGCGGTGAGCACGGCGCGCTCGATGCAGTTTTCGAGTTCGCGGACGTTGCCCGGCCAGTGGTAGGCCATCATCATGTTGATGGCCGACGTCGAGATGCGCTTCATGGCCTTGCCGTACATTTCGCCATACTTCTGGAGGAAGTGGTCGGCCAGCAGCATGATGTCGGACTTGCGCTCGCGCAGCGGCGGCAGGAGGATGGGGAAGACGTTGAGGCGGTAGTAGAGGTCTTCGCGGAAGGTTTCCTTGGCGATGCCCTCCTCGAGATTACGGCTGGTGGCCGCCACCACGCGCACGTTGACGGCGATGGTTTCGTTGCCGCCAACGCGCTCGAAGGTTTTTTCCTGGAGCACGCGTAGCAGGCGCACCTGCACGGCGGGGGAGATATCGCCGATCTCGTCGAGGAAGATGGTGCCTCCGTTGGCCAGCTCGAAGCGCCCCTTGCGTTGCTGGGCGGCGCCGGTGAAGGCGCCTTTTTCGTGGCCAAAGAGTTCGCTTTCGATCAGGTTTTCGGGCAGGGCGGCACAATTGACGCTCACGAAGGCGTTGTTCTTGCGTGGGCTGTTGAAGTGGATGGCGCGCGCGACGAGTTCCTTGCCGGTTCCGGAATCGCCGCGTACCAACACCGTCGCCGCGCTATTGGCCACCTGGACGATCTGCTCGTAGACCGCCCGCATGGAGTTGCAGTTGCCGACCATGTTGTCGATGCTGTAGCGGTCGCCCAGTTGGCGGCGCAGCATTTCGTTTTCGGATTCGAGCGCGTTGCGCTCCTCGATCTCCTCGCGGATGGTGGAGACGGCCGAGGCCAGGATCTGCGCAACGTGCTGGAGAAAGAGGAAGTAGCTGTTCAGCTCCTCCTTTTCACCGCTTGGCCGATCGATGCTCATGGTGCCGATGACCTCTTTGTGGTGGATAATCGGAACGCAGAGGAAGGCGGTTTTCTGGTCGTTGCGCGCCTTGGTGCGGTTGAGGAAGTCGGGCGACTGGCTGATATCCGGCACCAGTTCCGGTCTCCCGGTCTGTGCGACGCGGCCGGTGACGCCTTCGCCAAGCTTGTATTGCCCGCGCTGGATTTCGCTGTTGGAGAGGCCGCTCGATGCCTCGATGTTCAGGATGTCCGAGCCGGGCTTGCGCAGGGCGAACGTGCCGCGCGACATGCCCATATCGGTTCCCAGGATTTGCAGCACTTCGTTCAGCAACTCCGAAATGTTGTGCTGGCGCGCAGACGTTGCCTGCGAGATTTTATACAAAATGCCCAGTTCAAGCTCAGCGCGGTTCCTTTTTGTGTTTTTTGAAGCCATGGTACAAATGTGTCATATATGCTCCGGTAGCACAACAAAAATGTCTTGTATATTCAATTAAAAGCAATGATGTCTATTTATGGTTGATTCGTAAAGTCAAGTAATGGAGATAGTTATAAATATAGAAACTTAATGTGCATTTGCTTGGCACACCTATTGCAAAGGGGCAACCCAAAGTCATGGACATGGTGTTCGGGCAAGGAAAGAAACCTCATGGAGGGTGAATTGATGAGAATGAAGTGGTTGAAAATACCGGCATGGGTTGCGGTAGCGCTGGTGCTTGGCATGGCGGCTCCTGCATGGGCGCAGGCGGCTGCCGAAACGAAAGAGCCCGGGCCGACTGCGGCGGAGGCGATGTTTACGGCGAACAATATCTGGATGATGGTTTCCATATTCCTGGTGTTCACCATGCATCTGGGCTTTGCAACCGTGGAGACGGGTTTGACCCGCGCCAAGAACACCGTGAACATCTTGTTTAAGAACACCGCCATCGTATCGATAGGGTTGCTCACCTATACGCTGATCGGCTTCAACCTGATGTATCCAGGCGACAGCTGGGTGCTGCCGGGAATCCTTGGGTTTGGCGGTTTGGGCGTTGGCGCGCCCGAGGGGGCGGCTGGCCTGATCGACTATGCCGGCGGAGCCTATACCTATTGGACGGACTTCCTCTTCCAGGGGATGTTCGCGGCCACTGCGGCGACGATTGTTTCCGGGGCCGTGGCCGAGCGCATCAAGCTTGGGCCGTTCTTGATCTTTTGCGCCCTCTATGTGGCGCTGGTCTACCCGTTCGTCGGCTCCTGGGTCTGGGGTGGCGGCTGGTTGTCCGAAATGGGGTTCCACGACTTTGCCGGCTCGACACTGGTTCACTCCGTTGGCGGATGGGGCGCGCTGGCCGGCATCATGTTGCTGGGTGCGCGCAAAGGAAAATATGTGAATGGAAAGCCCAAGGCGATCATGGGGCACAACATGCCGCTGCTCACCATCGGCGTATTCCTGCTCTGGTTGGGCTGGTTTGGCTTCAACGGCGGTTCGGTGCTGTCGGGCGATCCAGGCGGGGTATCCTATGTGCTCGTCACCACATCGCTGGCGGCTGCGGCCGGAATCATGGGAGCCATGGTGACGACCTGGATCATCCACAAGAAGCCGGATCTTACCATGGTGCTCAACGGCTCGCTGGCGGGCTTGGTGGGGATCACCGCCGGGGCGGACGTGGTGTCGGTCAAGGCAGCGGTTCTTATCGGC
>JBDLHZ010000068.1:0-9574 GCA_039715135.1 Verrucomicrobiota bacterium | reverse complement strand
AGCTTCCTGGGTAAAGCTGAAATGCCAAGGAACATAGGGCGGCCGCCTGCCTTCAAAAACCGTTTTTACTACTTCACGCTTTGTCATTTCGACCTCCTGTTATAATCAAAAAGAAACCTGACATCCTCAAACTCTTCGTTTTCATCCGAGTACCCGGCATCCAGCACCAGCAGTCCGTCTGCTACCCTATCCACCAGCAACCGGGCGATGGATGCCTTTCTACAGCATCATCTGGAGTGCACAAACTCCTTTTCAATATAGCCTTGAATCCCAGTTTCCATGATCCCCCGCACATGGGCATGGCAGTCGTTCACGAATACTGCAATTCGACCATCTGGTGGCAGAGGAGCCTGGGGAGGCTGAATTCCATGCGGCCGTTGTTGTGCTGGAATTTGAAAACCACCATCCACCCTCCTCGTCTTCCTCCCATACACCCCTTGATTCCGAGATTGCCGTTCACTGCCCCGCAATGGCGGAGCCTCTTTCGCCTGTTGGCTCAGGTCATCGGCTGCCCCCCTTCGGGTCACTGGATCAGTAAACTCCGACAGGTTCCGGGCAAGGAGGAAGCACCCGCGAGCCCGTCTTGTCGAAATGCTTGCCGACCGGAAGCACCCGCAACTTACCTACGATTCCGGGGAGCCATTTGTGCGAAGAGCCGACATCGACGATTACGCCGCGTTCATCCATGACCACCACAAGATAGCCGCCATATTTCGAGCCGCGCTTCTGAACAAAAGGAACCTCTTCGAGCACCTTTACGGTTTTCCCGCTGAATTCGTGGGAGCGATTGTTTTCCTTGTTCGGCGTAAAGCGGCTTTCCTGACGATCAAACAAGATATAGTTGTCGCCATCGATCTCTTCGCCGATAGCAAAGAATTCGACCTTCAACTCGTGGTTATATGCACCCGCCGAGGTTTGCTTGAGCCTTGCGCTGAAGACATAGTCCAGCCGGTCCGGCAGAAAGCCGCGATAGAAGATGCCCTCTTCATAGATATGCTGCTTGCTCTTCTTGGAAAAATCGATATTGAACTTTGGCGGCTGGGCCAATTCGACAAACACCCGGTCGCCATCGGAAAACCGGTCGAGTGGAACTTTGCGTATCTTCCCGCCGGTATCCTTCAACACGACCTTTCCTCCGATTACCGTCGTGAATTCGGCTTCCACTGATTTCCCGTCCGCCAGCGTCCATATCCGGATCTCGTTTTCGAGGGTATCGGCAAACACCGGGGGTTCGGGAAGGACCTCCTCCTTCGCCGAGACCACTCCCGAAGTATCAAAGTCGCAAAAAACCGGACCATTGGTAATTGAAACCTCGCCGGGGACGAGATCCGCATGAATGGTCTCGATCAGGTCGAGCGACGGCGTGGCGGTCTTGAACATGGGCAGGATCGGATTGCCCTGCGGTCCCTCTTCATATTCCACCCCCTCGACCTCGACACTTAGCATGGACACAAACATCCCGCCCCGCGATTCACCGATGAGAATCTCCATGTCGAGCGGCACCCCGGCCTCCAGTGCAATCCAGTCGCCGACCGTGGCGGTGTTGTGTCCATAGTAGTATTTGAACGAATCCGGAGAACTGGTTTGCCACCGGGGTGTAGTTGTTATTTTCTGGTCTCCCCAACTGGCGTTGAGCACCACCTTGCCATCCACGCGAACAATCAGAATGCTGTCGCCCATTCCCCAAAACCGGAAGGTGATGTCTTCCTTGTGCACCAGTTGCCCCTTGTAATGCGCCACCCACAGATAGCCGGGCGTGTCGGGTTCGCCAAATGCCTCGGGGGCCCTCGGCGAGAGGACCGGCGGAACCATGATGCAGGTGGCGTAGAGCTTTTTGGGTGACTGGTAGAAGCGCGCCAACTTTGAGGTTTTCCACCCGCTTTGAACAAACTTCTTAATGGTGTTGATGTAGGCATCAAAGCTGAAGGGGATGTTGCGTCCGCTTCGATCCCGCTTGAAGTCGTAGAAGCTACCGATCAAATCGTTGCCGATGCTTTGACTGGAGCCAAACAGGGTGGGTTCGCTCAAATCGGGCATCATGTCGAAGCCGCCAACGATGCCCTCGCCGAGGCCTTCGCCCCCCATGCCGCCCAGTTCCGGCAATTGGATCTCCGGCATATTGGCGGGCTTGACCTTGGCTAGGATATGCTTGGCCTGCTTGGGCTTGGAGGTTTTCTTGACCTTCACCTTCGGCTTCTTGAGCTTCATCTTGGGCCGCTCGACCGCCTTGGGCGGCTCGAACTCGATCTCCTTCTTCTTCACGACCGTGAAGACCACCAGCATCCCGGCGAGAAAGAAAAGTGCGGCATGGATCGCTATGCTCAGCAGCACTGCACTGGGCATTCCCTTGGTTATCCTTTGAGCCTTTTTATTCCGCCTTTTCATATTGCCCTTCTCTAAAGGAAATCAACCACGAAACATACGAATTGCCCCGAATATCCCTTCGTGCAGATTCGGAAAATTCGTGGTTTAACACCTCTTGCATGGCACAACACTAGAACCTCTCTGCCATGACCTCCCGAACGATTTTCGTCCAGCGGGAAATGCGGCATGGGTCGCCCTCCACGGTATATACATCCTTCAGGTTGATATGGAAGCGGCAATCGTTGGCGCGCAGCGCATCCATGTCCTTGGAAAGAATCCTCCTGATCTTTGCTTCATCAAAACCGCAACAAACCATGTCCGTTGGATTGGGCCGATAGGAGATCACATAGTCCGGCCCGATCTGCTCGGCGCAACGGGCGACATCCGCAACGGGAGCAACGGAGATCATGCGTAGATTTTGAATTTGGCGGAGCATGTCTATTTTTCGCGTCAGATCCCCGCAGCAACCATAGGCCATCAAACCGAATTTTTCCATGATCGGAATTTGGTACTGAAGAAAGAATTCCTCATGCATCTGCGGCGAAACCATGGTGAGCTCCTGGGCCTGCGCCCAGCCCCAAATCTCGCTGCGCGTGTGTCCAAAAACATTCGCCTTGGGACGGGCCAGCTCCTCGGCATAGGCCATGGCCTGATTGAATCCGCTGGTCAGGCTCCAGTCGCCCGCCGCCTCGGCCTGATCGTGGTTGGCCAGTGTCGCATCCCGCATGAACGCCGCCAGCTTGTGCAGCTCGTCGGGATGTTCCAGCATGTCCATCATTGCTTCCTCCATCCCCCGAAGCTCACACAACGTCTCGGCAATCGATCCTTTTGCCGCGTATCCCAGAATGGGGGTGCGATTGACATTCACCTCTAGGATATCGCCGACCACCTCCTGCAAATGCTCCACATTGCGGGCCGTTTCCTCCTCGTCGATTTGATGCCTGGGTGCGACCAAACGATCCATCTTGCCCCAATCGTCAAGGGGGGCAATCTGTTTTACCGCCCCGCCGTCGACACCGGAGGAAACAACTTCCGTTTCGACGCCCCAAGGACCATCCGGATTGACGACAAGCGACGCTCCCTGGTTGATCCACGGCTCGGAGATCCGGTCGTCGCCGACCTGCGCGGAAAAGATCGATATCCGCAACTGGCGCTCATGCCCGCGGAAAAACGGATCCTTGCACTGCATGTTTGCATCGGCGAAAACCTCCCGGCACCACTCAATCCACAACCCCCACGGCTGCACGATAATGAGTGGACGGGTCTTCTTCAGGCTGTTCTGGGCTGCCCACAGCTTACGACGCTCCTCTTGTATGGGCTGGCCTGCCAACTCGGCATATTGCGCCGCCAGCTCCCTGAGTATCTTGACATCGTTGTTCATTCAACTTCCCTTTTTTCAGTCGCGAAAGAGCACAAAAATCTCAAAGAACTGTTTGAGTTAGGTTGTCAATTCCGCTGAATCCCCCTTCATGAAATCGGTGTTTTTGTCGCCGACCCAATAGCGCTCGCCGGCAATGCACCAGATAAAGTGCAGTTCCTCGTCCTGGCTGAAGACGGGATGGTAGTTGAGCAACGGGATCGTGACCGAATCCATGGTGTCGACCGAGGTGACGAAGGTCTTGTTCTTTTCCTCCTCGTAGACCTCCATGGCCCCCCGCCCCTTGGAGAAGAGATAGATCTCCTCCTGATCGGTGTGGTTGTGCGCCGGATAGGCGCGCGTGTGCGGCTCGTAGATCGTGTAGCCCGCAATCAGCTTGTCCGCCCCTTCGGAAACATCGAACATAAGGAAGACATCCTTACCGTCGAGGTGGCGGATACGGGATTCATCGGCGGACACCTTTTTCCATTCGGCGAAATAGACCGGATGCCTGTTTTCCGCAAAGGCCTTGAAGGCCAGCGTGAAAGATTCCTCTTCGCCGATATTGGAAATGACATACGGCGTGTTCACAGGAATATAGAGCACGTCATAGTGCTCCATCACATATTCCTGCCCCTTGACTTCAATCTTGATCTTCCCGTCGATGGCAAAAAGCAGCAGTTCCTGGTCCGGATGACAAATCCGATCAGACGAAACGTCCGGATTGATGTGATACGACCCGTGCGACATCAGATCCAGATTGGAGCTGGAGGGATTGGAACGCTGGCGGTAGACCGCCTCCGCGTGGTTCACCTTGACCAAGGTTGCAGGTTTTACTTTGCTCATTGTTTCCTCTCCACACTTTTAAAAAAAAGGTGCCAGACGATCCAATGCCTGGCACCTGCAATCAACACCCTCGATATGAACCGGTTATTCCGTGGAGACCTTGTAGAACGCTTCCGTTCCGGAGACCGTCTGGGTAGACGCTACGTTGCCGCCCGTTCCGGTAATGCCCGTATCCACATCCGTCCAGGATCCCGCCGGAACGAGATCGGATTTGCTTTGGAGTTTGTAGGAATACCCTGGTTCCGAATCCCACGAAATCTCGACCTGGCTACCGGAAATCACCTCGATCGCGACATCGTAGTCGGAATGGGCCGCAAACGGGAGCGGCGAAATCTGCATGGCGCAGAAATGGGCCGATCCTCCGAAGGTCTTGGTGAAGGTAATGTCGATCTGGCCGCTCGCATCGGCCTGGACGTTGGTGATTACACCTGTATTTTCATACTCCGTCTCCAGCGTCGCCGTTGTTCCGCCAATGCCCACATCCATCACGCGTCCTGCGTCAGAATAGCCGGAAACGCGAGAAGCGAAACGCCCGCCATAGAAGGTCAGGTCGTAGGGCGCATGGGCCTGCAGACCCTCAACGCGAATGGCCGCAGTGGTCACAGTGTCATACAGCCGGAACCCGTCGCCCGTCGCCCAGGCCGGCCAGTCCACAAGCCCGGACTCGGAACTGCCCTGCTCAAAGCCATATGACGCCGCTTCGACATAGAATCCGTCGGTTATGCGTGCGTCGATCGTTGTGGGCACCTTGTATTCATCCACCAGGTTCGACACGACGCCACCCCCTTCAAGGCTCTTATCGACCTTGTTCCAGAAGCGGCTTTCCGAATCCATGCCCGGGAAGGTATACAAGTCCTCATCGAAATCGATGTAGACCGAAGCCGGGGGCGGTTCGGGAACCTCGGTGATCCGCATGGCGCAGAGGTGGCCGACATCGCCGGTCATCCTGGTAAATGTAATGTTGATCGTACCGCTTGCGTCGGGCTGCACGCCGCGCAAAGTCGCCACATCCTCGCCTTCGGTCATCAATCTTACCTGCTTGGAGGTGCCGTTTTCAACGATGTCCATTCGACGGCCACCGTTTGAATAGGGCGGACGCCCCGTGAAACGACCGCCATAAAGGGTCACGTCGTAGTACTTATTCGTGTCCAAATCGGCGATCTGGACGGTGTTCGCATATCCAGGCACCACTTCCCAGCAATCGCCGGAAGCCTCTGTTGGCCAAGGCACGAGCGAAGACGCCGTGCCTCCCAAGTCGTAGCCATACACGTCGTCGTCAATGAAGCCATTGCCCGTGATATTGAGATCGACCGACGTGGAGCCATTGTTTTCATCCACCAGATTCACCAACGCCCCGCCGTTAACGATGCCGCTCCCGGCCTCGTTCCAGTACCATCCATTCGTGTCCGGGCTTGAAACATTCAGCGTCTCCCCGAAATCGACGTAGATCGAAGGCTGGGGCAACTCGGCCACGGTAATGTCATCGAAGAAGAAGCGCGCGGCTCCTATAGTACCCTGACTGCCAAAAGTTGTCGCAAAGTCGGTGCAGGGATCCTTCTCCCGGCCATACTGGCTAACAAACGCACGGCCGTCATCCACCAGATAGCCGTCGAGATACACATCGTAGGTTCCACCGTTGACCATGTCGGGGGAAACCACCAACTTGATGTTGTACCACTGCCCGGTGACGGTATTGGCAATCTCATGCCATTCATTGGTACCGTATACGACACCAAGCTTGTTGGTGGTCATCCGCAACTGTACCTGGTAATCATCCCAAAACCCCGCATTCGCTGCATCATATGTACCGATCCCGAAGTCCTGAATCCTTGTACCGTAGTCGTTGGCAATCATTACATCGAACTCAACCTCGAACGTGCCGTTGGAAACCGACCCGATCGAACGCCAGGCATCGTTGCCGTTGCCATCCCCGCCATAGAGCACGTTCCCGGTGCCCGGGTCGGTGTTGCCGTCCAGCAGCCAGTTGTTCCACACAACCACCCTCGTGCCTCCACCCGCGCTGTCATCATTCCATGGGCTGGCAAGGTCTTGCCCGTTGTAGTAGCCCGAAAAATCCTCGGTCCAAGGCTCCAATGCCCCGAAGGCCGATGTCGCCAACCCTGCAACAACCGCCAATGCCAATAACACAGTATATGTCTTCTTCATCTGCATTCTCCTCTCAGGTTTATATATAACTGCCTTGTTGCATTTGCTCCAAGGCAGGGGAAGAACCTCTTTCTTCCCTATGTTGTCTAGAAAAGCTATCAGCTACCGTCCTAATCCGCCAATACCTGAAACAAGCATTGTGTTATATAAAACGACCACATCGGCAATGCCGCAACGCATCCCGGATTTCGATTCCCAATCCTCTATTCCTTGACGGCGCGATAGAAGGATTGAGCCTGGCCCACCGCCGTGGTGACCGACACGCTGCCGCCCGTACCGTCAATACCCGACTCTTCATCCGTCCAGTCCGACCCTTCGACTAGATTGGTTTTGGCCTGGAGTGCATAGGTGCCCCAATCGTCCGTGTTCCACGAGATGGCGACGGAACCGCCTCCCGAAAGATATATGATCGAAAGATCGCCAACCGACCCCGGGGAGAGCCGCATCGCGTTGAAGTGGGCCACCCCCGCAGTGCCGGATTGGCGGAACGAAGCCGCAATGACGCCCTGTGGGCCGGCCTGCACATAAAGTGTTTTCGCATCCTCCCTGGCGGTATCCAGCACCACCGAATTGGCGCCGATCGTCACGGTCAGGTCACGAACCTGACCGGACGGATACGGATAACGACCCCCGTAGAAGGTCAGCTCGTAGAGCGCACCGGGGGTCAATCCCTCGAACCGAATGGTGTTTTCCGAGGCATCCGTCACTTCCCAGGTATCCCCCGAGGCAAACGTTGGCCAATCCACGACCGAGGAGGCGGTGTTCCCCAGGTCATAGCCATACTGGCTGTCGCCGGTAAACCCACCCGTCACCCAAAGATCCACCGTTGTAGCGGCATTGTCCTCGTCGACCAAATCAGGCAGCACCCCCCCGAAAACAATGTTGCCGTCGGCCGCATTCCAATAGCGGTTGCCGGCATCCGGATTGGCAACGGGCAGGTTGTCGCCAAAATCGATATACAGAGGTTTCGCAAAGGGTTTTGATACGATGTATTCGATCGACATGGCATCCAGGTGAGCCACCCCGTCCGTGCCGGACTCGCTGAACGAGATGTCGATATAGCCGTACGCATCGGCCTTGACCTGAAGCGCTGCCGCTTCCTCCCCGGCGGTATCCAGCACCGTCGAATCGGTGCCAATCGTCACGGTCAGGTCGCGAACCGAGCTGCCCGGACTGGGGAAGCGTCCGCCATAGAAGGTCAGGTCGTAGCTGCCGTTGGGCATAAGCCCTTCGAGCCGCAAGGTGTTCACGGAGCTGCTCTTCACTTCCCAGGTATCCCCGGAAGCCTCCACGGGCCAATCCACGACCGATGAGGCGGTATTCCCCTGGTCGTAGCCATATTGGGAGTCGGCGGAAAACCCGCCCGTCACGTTGAGATCGATTGTTGTTGCGACACCGTTCTTGTCGTTCAGATCCGCCAGCATCCCCCCGCCCGCGATGGCGCTCCCGGCCTCGTTCCAATGGCGGCCTAGCGGATCGGGACTGGTGACGGAAAGGGTGTCCCCGAAATCGATATACACCGAAGTCGTGGTCGGTTTGAACGGTTTGGGATTCCCCTTCCAAACCATGCAGCCAAAGGAGGTTGCATAGGCAACGTCTGGTTGCGAGGGATCGAAGAACATCCGATACGGACGCGAGGAAGGAAAATCATTCACGGGGTTCCATGTTCCTCCTCCATTGTGGCTGATGTACAGTCCGTCCGAATACGTGGAAGCATAGACAACGCTGGAATCCTGCGGATCCACCCTTACCGCCATGCACGCCAGCCAGAAGCATTGGTTCCATGTGCCGCCTCCGTCCGCGGTTTTCCAGACGCCCCCACCGGGTTCGTTCCACTGGGGAGGAAGGGCCGAGACATAGACCACATTGGAGTTGCCTGGATCCACGGCGAATTCCGTCAAGTGGGTAGGCAGATCGCCCAGCGCGAACTGGTATGCGGAGTAGGACTTCCATCCTTCGTTGCTGAGCAAAGCCTCCCATTGCGAGCCGTTCCTGGCATACAAGGCACCCGCATAGAATCCGGAGCTTCCATCCTTCTTCAGCGTGCTCAGGGCCAGCAAACGCCCGTGCGCATCCCTTCGGATCTTGAAAATGTTCTCGTTGTCGACACTGAATCCACTGTTTTGCTGCGTCCAACTGGAACCGCCGTTCGAGCTGTAGTATGCCCCGAGCCCGAACGCCGCCGCCCACAGGTGGCGCGAACCGACCGGGGAACCGGGCTCGATGAAAACATCCGTCATCACCCGGGTGGGCAGTCCACCGCCGAGCGATGACCAGGTTGCCCCGTAGTCGTCGGACACGACCACGCCGCCATTTCCATAGGTATCGAGGTTGTTCCAATGGGGCAAATCGTGCAGCACCGCCGCAGCGGCCCATATCCGGCCGGGCACATCGGGATCCAGCGCCATCTCATAGACATTGTTGGGCCAGGGATTGCCGGTGGTGGACTGCAGCCACGACGCCCCCTGGTCCAGGCTGCGCCAGCCGGAAAAATCGTTACCGGCCATGTAGTGCCGATTCGTGTCGTGCGGATCGAAATAATAGCCCAGTATCGCCATGACGGGCATGTTGCCGGACGGCTGCTGGCTCCCGACCATGGCCGGGGCATGGACCGCCTCCCATGAAGAACCGGCATCGTCGGAAAGGAATGCCCCCGTCACACACGCAACCATGGCCTGGTCGCCATCGGTGTCGTTGACGCACAGACCCTGCATCTTGATCCCGGCCCCCCATTCAGTGTCTGTCCAGACACGATTGACCACGTTGTATCCCGCCGCGCCGTATTCCTGGACAAAAACCTTTTGCCACAAAGTACCGCCGTTGGTTGTCCGGTAGACCGTC
>JBDLHZ010000067.1:0-9735 GCA_039715135.1 Verrucomicrobiota bacterium | reverse complement strand
GCCGAGCTAGGCAGCGTCGCCGACATCCGCAGACTATTCATCGGCTTCCAGGGCTATCTTTATGCAGAAGAGGCCGTGGCGTGATCAGTAAGGGATAAAAACATGGGGAATGCTGGATGGATGAAGGTCAAAGGCTCGCTTGAGGTGTGTTCAAAAGCTGAATTGATCGAACTTTTGGCGGATTTGCACAAGGTCAGCGAGGAGGCTCGATTGTTTTTAAGCGGTCGGTTCTCTCAGTCGCCTGTTGCCCTTCAGCCGTATTTGCGAAGGTTGTGGTCAAGATATTGCTAGACCGGGAGTTCAACTACCGGATTCCGGCGCAGCTACATCCCTATATTCGTGTCGGATCGCAGGGCGCTTGAACCCGGATCGGTCTGGTTTCTGCGAAATATTGACCTGATTATCGGGTTGTTGGTGCCCTGTGGCCGATTATAGTACCATTTCTTGTAAAGGAAGCGTGGACTGACGTTTTATCAAGCAAAGGAGAGCAATCGATGAAAAGACAACTCATTACAGCATTTGCCGTTTCACTTCTACTGCATACCGTGCATGCGCAAACAAACTATCTCTACACCAACGTAACTTCGGGGGCGACGGTTGACTTGTCGTCGGATCTGACCCTCTCCACTGATCTGGCAAGTTCGACCAATGCGGTCGGGATTGGATTCTCCGGTGGTGAAGGGACGTTGACCGGTGTCGGCAATGTAACGGTTCTAAATATCGCCACATCTTCTGTTGCCGGAGCCACAACCCTGACCGGCATAACCGGAAGCACCATAACCAACCAGTACACCGGAACGCTTCAAGTAGTGAATGATCTGTCTGCTTTTAGTGGTGCGGGAGACCATTTAGGGTTCGCCACCGGCATCGAAGCGGATGTGTCCGGGGATCTTGCCGGAGGGGTAAACGTGCTGGTTAAAGGGGCGACTTACACAGAGGGGGGATCTTCAGCCTTTGATTATAGCATCACGGCACATGGAGTTGATGGAGATATAGATGGAAATGTGACAAAAGCCGTTCTGGTTACAGCAACCGGGGGAACAGCAATCGGCTCTCTGGGGGGAGTTGGAGGTGCAACTCGGGAAGTTAATTCAACGGCTACGGCAATTAACGGGAGTGTGGGAGATGTTCTCGCCAATGTAACCGCATCTGCTGCCGGAGGACGGGCAAAGGCGAATAATGCTCATGGATCTGGAAAAGCATACGCAATTACTGGAAACGTCAATGGCAATGTAGATGCGCTTGTTGCGGCAAGCGCTTCCGGCGGTGAGCTGGAGGGAGGTCTTTCCTTTGCAAGTGGCAGTGCCACAGCGGAGGCCATTGGAAGCAATGTCATTGGCAATGTAACCGGGTCCATTGTTTCCGATGCGATGGGTGCACGGGCTATCAACGGCGATGATGCTATCATCTATACAAAATCCGATGCAACTGCACTGGTTGGTTCGCTTACTGGAAATCTTGAGGGAACCATTCGTGCTACCGCAACAGGCGGAAGCGGTGAAACCTCCACCCAAAGTGCGGATGCCGATGCGACTGCAACGGGTATAGGTGGCGGCATGACTTCTTCAAACTTTTCTGGGCGGGTTGAGGTTGCGGCCACCGGCGGGACCGTTGGTTCCTCCGGGAGTGCACATGCGGATGCAACGGCGGACGGCATTACTGGAAGCGCGGTTTCAATCACCGGCGGCACAAATGCTGTTGTTACCGTCTCGGCAACGGCGGGCACGGTTAACGGAGTCGAGAATGACGGGATTGCAACGGCAACGGGCATTGCTTCCTCTGGCGATCTGACGTTGAACCTGACTTCCGGCAACATTATCGCCCGGGCTGTTGGAACAACCGCTTCCGCAACAGCATTATCCGCCGGCGGTGCGATCAATCTGGATCTGGCCTCGGGAAATATTATTGCGGAAACCAATGGAGCGGGGGCAACGGCGATCAGCGCAAGCTCAGGAAGCATTGCCTTCGGGGATGTAAACGTGATTGGAGACATTGCTGGCGGGGCATCCACCCTGACGGTCTACGGCGACACTACGATCTGGGGCGATATTTTGTCGTCCGGTACCACGACTGTTTCCGATGACTCTTCGTTAACCTTCTTGAATCCGCAAGCAACGCTTGGCGGCAACTTGAGCGTGAACTCAAATGCAACGCTTGGAGTTGTGTTGACCCCGGGAGACACGAGTACGGCGGCTTTAGCCGTTGCAGGAAGCGTGAGCGTCGAAGATGCCGGCAAGCTTACCGTAAGGGTTCCAACGGCTTCAGCAGGGGGCAGCATTCTCGGGCAGAAGTATCTCTTGGTTGGTTCCAGTAGTGTTCTGGATGAGTTTGAGTTCGCTCCAACGGTCTTCATCATGACTATTACCAATGAGTCTGATGGAGTGTGGGGAACCATTGATGGTGTGGTTGCCCAGACGGGAGCCAGTGCGCCTGCACTAGCGAACGGAATCCAGTCACTGATGGAAACGGGAAATGGATTTATCGCGGATGTCTCCTCCCGCGCCGAAGGAGTCCGGGCAATCCTGCGCGAGCCGGATACGCATATCGTTGTAAAAGTGAAGCCTTCCGGAGCCGCCGGCCCGGATACGGATCAGCGCCGCAAGATTGAAGAGGGCGGCTGGGTGGCCTACTTCCAGCAGGTTAATCATCTCGGAAAGCAGGATAAAGATGGCGCCACTGCCGGATATAGGCTTCATTCGCACGGTCTTCTGATCGGTACTGAAAAGCTGGTCGGCCGGAAGATCCTGATCGGCGCGGCTGCGGCAGGTCTCCAGTCGAGGATGGACGGTGTGGGTAGTGCGCAGGAAGGCGATGCGGGTCTATTTGTGGGAAGCCTGTATGGTGACTGGGTCGGTGAAGCATGGCATGTTGAGGCCGGGTTGTCCTATGGTGGATCAAGTACGGATACGGAACGTACCGATACGGGCGGGGAGACCTATAGAGGGGGTTTTGACTCCTCGTTTTTCGGAGGCTGGCTTGAAAGCGGATATTCGATCTTCAAGGAGTCGCAGATCATCGAGCCGTACGGACGGCTGGTTTATCTCTCTTCCAAGCATGACGGCTATACCGATGAAGGCGGTGCGGCACCATTAACCGTGGGGGATAATTCGTTCGATAATATGACCAGCGAATTCGGTGTCCGGGTCAGCAAGGCCTGGTTCCGCGAGAGCCATAAGGATGTTGCCCGCCTGAACATGAAACTCGGATGGCGCCAGGAACTGCTTGATACCAAGGTGACGATTGATAATGCCATGTTGGCCGGGTCCCCGCAGGTGCTGGAAAGTGCCGAGAGGGACCGCGCCGCACTTGTTCTCGGAATCGGCGGCGACTGGTTTGTCAATGACGAGATTACCCTGGGCATTGATTACGAGCCGGTCGTTTCCGGGAACTGGTCCTATCACAGCTTCAATGTCCAGCTCATCTGGCTGTTCTAGGATAATGGGAATCTTTTAACTCTGTACCATTGTCCCTTCGTGGTAGATATTTCCGCCATGGCATCGATTGCGAAAGTGGTGGTGGAGATATCGCTGGACCGGGAGTTCGACTACCGGATTCCGGTGCATTTGCAACCCTCCATCCGCGTTGGTTCGCAGGTCAATATTCCGTTCCACTCGCGCGAGATGCGCGGCTTTGTGGTGGGATTGGCCGACCATTCGGCGTTTGGCGACAAGCTTAAGGAGATCGCCGGGGTCGTCGGCGAAAAGCCGCTCATCCCGGATCCGATCATGAAGCTGGCCTACTGGATCGCCGACTACTACTGCGCGCCCATCGAGGCCGCCGTCCGCACCGTCCTGCCCAGCGCCGTCCGCAAGCGCGGTGCCCGGCACAAGAAGCAGCTTGTCGTTTCACTTGTTAATGACGTTCCAGAAAGCAGGCGAGCCGCCTGCGATACAGCAGACGTACCGCAGGCGGCTCGCCTGCCCGCCAAGCAAAAGCTTGTTTTTCAAGCATTGCAACAGCACGGGGCCATGACCCTGTCGGAGCTGAAGGAGCGGACGGGGTGCTCGGATTCGCCGGTTCGGACTTTGGAAAAGCATGGGCTGGTGAAGATCGAGGAATCGACTATTTTACGCGACCCGCACGCGGGGCTGGAGCTGCTGTGCACCAAGCCGTTCGATCTGATGGCGGAGCAGCAAACGGCACTCGATATCATCAATGCATCAATGGACAAGGAAAAGCCGGGCACGGTATTGCTTCATGGTGTAACCGGCAGTGGCAAGACGGAAGTCTACTTGCAGGCGATCCAGCATGCCCTCGACAAGGGGCAGGGGGCGATTGTGCTGGTGCCGGAAATTTCGTTGACGCCGCAGACGGTCGATCGCTTTCGTTCGCGCTTCGGCGACTGCGTGGCGGTGCTGCATTCCAGCCTTTCCGACGGCGAGCGGCACGACGAGTGGCACCGTATCCGCAATGGCGAGGCGCGGATTGCCATCGGGGCGCGCTCGGCGCTGTTTGCGCCGATTGAAAAACCCGGATTGATCGTTGTCGACGAGGAACACGAATCGACCTACAAGCAGGACGAGTCGCCGCGCTACAACGCGCGCGATGTGGCCGTGATGCGCGGCCACTTGGAAAACTGCTGCGTGGTGCTCGGCTCCGCCACCCCTGCGCTGGAATCGTTCAACAACGTTCGCGAGGGGCGCTACGATCTGGCCGAAATGCTCCAGCGGGTTGACGACCGTTCCATGCCGCTGATGCGGGTGGTCGACATGCGTATCGAGGCGGAGAAGGAGGGGCGTCCGCACATCTTTTCCGCCGAGCTGGTGCAGGCCATCTACGACCGGCTGAATTGCAACGAGCAGGTGATCCTTTTCCTGAACCGCCGCGGCTTTTCTTCTTCGCTCCAGTGCGAGCAGTGCGGCTATGTGGCCGAGTGCGCCGAGTGTAGCGTTTCAATGACCTACCACAAACGTGCCCATAAGCTACTCTGCCACATTTGCGGGGCGGACTCAACCGTGCCTGACCGCTGCCCCGACTGCCGCGACCCCGATTTCAAGTATGCCGGCATGGGTACGGAGAGGATCGAAGAGGTGCTCGAAAAGCTCTGCCCGAAGGCCAAGGTGGCGCGGATGGATTCCGATACGATGCGCAAGAAGGATTCATATAGAACCGTGCTCGATAAGTTTCGTACGGGGAAGATCGACATTCTGCTCGGCACGCAGATGATTGCCAAGGGGCTGGATTTCCCGAATGTGACACTCGTTGGCGTCCTCTATGCCGACATGTCGCTGCACATGCCCGATTTCCGGGCGGGGGAGCGAACCTTCCAGCTCTTGACGCAGGTGGCGGGTCGTGCCGGGCGCGGCGAAAAGGCGGGCGAGGTGATTGTGCAGACCTACACACCGCACCATCCGGCCATCCAGGCCGCGCGCAGTCTCGACTACGACGGCTTCTGCTCCCAGGATTTGGAATTTCGCAAGGAGCTTTCCTATCCACCGTTCTCACACCTTGTGCTACTCACCTTCAAAGGCGAGAGCGAAGCCGAAGTGATTAAAACTTCCGACGGATTCTTCCAGCGGCTGGAAAAAATATTGCCGGAATCGGTGGTGCATTCGCCGCCCGTGCCCGCGCCGCTTGCCCGTGCCAAAGGGCACTACCGCTACCAGATCATGCTGCGCTGCGAGCATACCATCCGCATGACTAAACCCATTCGTTACGTACAGGCTACATTCAAGCTGCCAAGAACCATCACCTGCACAGTGGATGTGGATGCGCTATCATTACTGTAGACGGAGCCGGAAGCTCCGTCTACTTTCTATTCCGGAAGATGAAGGGTGATTGGCAGGAGTTTGGCGAAGCACCCGAAATCCTTGTCGGTGGTGTAGATGGAGGCTTTGTTTTGCACGCCGAGAGCGCAAATCAAGAAGTCGGTATTCGATCCCTGCACGCCTTTGGAGCGACACAGGTTGTAGAATTTGGCGGCGATGACATAGTCGGCGGTGGTGATGGGCAGATCGGGGAAGCTGCGTAGACTTTTTTCCAGTTTCTGGAACTGTGCCTTCTGCCGAATTCCAGAGAGCAGCTCCTGCCGAATCGGCCCGATCATCTGGACGCGGTTGTCGCGGATCAGGTTTTCTAGCTCAGCGACGTGTGTTGATTGTCCGGCGCTGTTTCCGTGGCGAAGCGCCAGCGACCACACGCAGGTATCTACAATAACTTTCATGTCCGCGCCCGTTGCCGCTTGTAGTCGTAGTCTGGATCGATGTCGATTTTCCCGAACAGCGAGAGAATCTTTCTCTGTTCGAGGTGGTCGACATATTCTTCCAGTGCTTCTGTCACAGCGCTCTTTTTTGTTTTGTGACCGCCCAGTCTTACCGCCTTCTGTATGAGCGAGTCGTCAATCTGTAGATTTGTAGCCACGGCAGGCCTCCTTGTTTCGTGTGTAAACTGCCACACATAAGAATGTGTGTCAAGAAGTGCGTCTACGCCTTTTTGGTGACGACGGGCTTCTTGCGGTTGGGGAAGCAGGTTTTGCAGATGATGCATTGGGTGCCGTCGCATCCGCGGGCGGTGCAGTGCTCGCGGCCGTAGGTGATGATTTGCAAATGCAGCTTTTCCCAGTCCTCCGGCGGCCATAGCTTTTTCAAGTCGGCTTCGGTCTGCACCACATTTTTCCCGCTGGTCAGCTTCCAGCGCTGGGCGAGGCGGTGGATATGGGTATCGACCGGGAAGGCCGGAATCTTGAAAGCGTGGATCATGACGACGCTGGCGGTCTTGTGCCCAACCCCCGGCAGTTTTTCCAACTCCGCGAAGGTGCGCGGCACCTTGCCACCAAATTCGTTGACGAGCATTTTGGAGAGCGCCTTGATGTTTTTCGCTTTGCCGTTGGCCAGTCCGCAGGTCTGGATACAGTCCTTGATCTGCTCGATCGAAAGCTTCGCCATCTTCTGCGGCGTGGCGGCCTTGGCAAAGAGGGCGGGGGTGACGATGTTCACGCGCTTGTCGGTGCATTGCGCCGAGAGCAGGACGGCAATCAACAGGGTATAGGCATCGGTGTGATCGAGCGGGATCGGAATCTCCGGATAAAGCTCATCCAGCTTTCTGGCGATGTATTCTGCGCGCTCAACTTTAGTCATTATCGTACTCCTCCTCGAACTCGTCCTTCGTCCTCGGTCCGCTCTTTTCGAGGACGAGGACGATGGGTGGGAATTATTTTATTCCCACTACGTAGGCGATCCAGCCCTGGGCGTTTTCGTAGGTCTTGCGGAGGCGGAAGGTTTCGTCGGAGTCGCCTTCGTCGTCGAAATCGTGGAGGTAGACTTCGGCCTTGGAAAAGCCGGCTTCGAGCAGGATTTCCTGAAGTTCGGGTAGCGTCCAGAGGCGCCAGTCGTAGGTGAAGGCCTTGTTGATGCTGCCGTAGCCCGGAACCTTGAAGTGGATGTGGCAGGTGGTGTGGTGGTTGATGGGATTGTAGTCGGCCTGCTCCCAGATGTAGTCGAAGTCGGAAATCTCTACGCCGTCGGGTGTGGTAAAACCGGTGATTTCGCGGATATCGTCATTCTTGGCTATACCCGCCTCGGTGCCGCCGTAGATATCCATGACGAAGATGCCTTCGTCGTTCAGCGACTTTTTCACCTGCCTGAAATAGTTCCGGAGGGTTTCGCGTTGCTTGAAAACGCAGAAGGAAAAGTTGAGCGCGAAGGCAAGGTCGACTTTGGGTGTTGTTTCTTCAAGCACATCGCCGCAGATCAGATGGAGGCGGCTTTTTTGTTCTTCATTTAGACCGGACACGTTGTATTTCACGCCCCAGTCGAGCGTTGGCTGGTGGAAGTCGATGCCCCACGCCTCGTTGTTCTTGTTGCGCTCCACCCAGTGGGCAGCTAGTTTGGCGGTTCCGCAAAAATCCTCGCGGACGGTCAGCGGCTTGTGCTTCCAGTGTTTGGAAAAAATGCGTTTGCCGAAGTCGAGGTCGGTGTCAACACTCTGGACGGAGGCTTCGTAGAGCCAGTGGATGTCGGGCGCGGATTTCTTTTTCTTGGACATGGCGTACTCTTTAAGGTTGGACGCTATTCTGCGCGAAGCGCTCTGGAGTGCGCTCGACACCGTCGGCGCTTTCCATCTGCAAAGAGCGCCCCGAAGTTTCGGGGCGCACTCCAAGGCGGCTGCGCCGCAAGCAAATACAGGCTTCATCGCCCGACAACGTGTTGTTTTGGCTCTTCGGGGAAGGGCCTGAAATCAAAAATATGCGATGGTGGAGCATTAGATGCACTTGGTGTAGATGGCGCGGAGGCCGTCGATCAGGTGTTCGTTGGCGCAGAGGACGGTTGTGCCGTGCGGTTCGGTTTCGTTTGGGTAGAGCGAGAGGGCGGCACCGGCCTGCCCGGCGATCAGTCCAGCGGCGGCATGGTCCCAGAGGTAGATGCCGGCTTCGAAAAATCCATCGCTTGATCCAGCCGCCACGTGGCAGAGATCCAGTGCCGCCGATCCGGTGATGCGCAGCTTTTGCGTATTGAACGCCAGTGTGCGGAACATTCCGAAATGGTGGTCTGGATCCGTTTCCAGATGTTTCGAGAGGCCGGTGAAAATCATTGCTTCAGCAAGGTGCCTTGTATCTGAAACACGAATCGGCTCTCCGTTGCATTTGGCCGGTTCCTCGATGTGTGCCGTGTAGTAGTCGTTGAATTCCGGGGCATAGACGCAGCCAGCCAGAATCTTGTCTTGGTGGCGCACGGCGATCGAACAGCACCAGTAGGGGAAGCCATGGGTGTAGTTCATCGTCCCGTCGATGGGGTCGATAATCCATTCGTAGGCGGTGGTGCTGTTGGGGCGGACATCTTCCTCGCCCAGGATCCCATGGTCCGGGAATTCGGAGGCAATCATCCTTTCGGCGATCTGCTGGCACTCGACATCCAGCACCAGCTTGATGTCGTGCTCGAAGGTTTTGTTGGCCTCCTTGCGCCGATCCTTGTTGGCCAGTGCATGCTTTCCGGCGGCTTCCGCCGCGCAGATCGCCGTATCGAGCAAGTGGGTGAGTGGAATTTGTTTCATTTGCCCATTAAGCTAAACCTAAGCCTGTTTGGCAACTCCCATCGGCGGGACTCTGGCCTGGTTATTCGTAGGCTTCCCAGATCTTGTTCGACTCCGTTATCGGAATATATGCCTGCGGCTTCTTCTGATGGTGCACCCGGCTGTTTGCCCGCCTGAAGCGCAGATCCTTCAAGTCGATTTCCGCCACGATGTAATGGTGGCCAATCGACGGAACCTTGGCGAGAATCTTGTCGGGCCAGGTGCCGATCATGGTGCCTTGCCCGGGGCCGAGGTTGGTTCCCGCCATGGCAATATAGTTGCGGTATGTCATGGTTCGAACCATGTAGTCCTCGACCGACCCCTGTCGTCCGTTGATCCAGACGACAAGTTCTGCCCCATTGAGCGAGAGAAGATTGGCCGATTCCGGAAAATAGCCATCGTAGCAAGTCATGATTCCGACCTTGCCGAAATCGAGGTCGAAAACGGGAAACGTGTTGCCCTCCTTCATGATCCATTCCAGATCGCCCTCGGGTTTGGGCGGCCAGAAGTGCGGCGGCTCGCCGACTGCGCCGTGTACCTTGCGGTATTTTCCGATAACGGAGCCGTCGCGTCCGAACAGCAGGGCGGTGTTGGCGAACATCTTTTCCTTTTTGGCGGCAAACGCGCCAGGCTCGAATTCTTCCCAGCCCCCGGCAATGACATGGATGTTGTTCCGCTTGGCGGCCTCGGCCACCCGCGCGGCAAAGCAGTTCGTGGCGAGCGGCAGGG
>JBDLHZ010000066.1:0-9742 GCA_039715135.1 Verrucomicrobiota bacterium | reverse complement strand
GCAGAAAGCACTGGAAAGATTATGAAAAAGCAGAACCGGCAGAGTGATTTGACGCGGCGCGGAATATTGCGCGCCAGTGCCGTCGCCATGGGCGGGTTGCCGTTGCTGGCCGGAGCCAGTCCGTTGCAGGGCAAGGCCAGGGCGGTGATCCAGATTTGGATGTGGGGCGGCCCGGCCCATCTCGACACCTTCGATCCCAAACCCGGCGCCGGATACGACTATTGCGGCCCCTACAACTCGCCGATCAAAACGAATGTGGACGGCATCCGCATTGGCCAGAAGCTTCCGCTGCTCGCCCGGCAGGCCGACAAGTATTCAATCATTCGCAGCATGACCCACGGGATCAACGCCCACGAGACGGCGTCGTATGTTACCCAGACCGGCCGACCGGCCGGCGGCGAGGTCTATCCCGCCGTCGGCGCGGTGGTTTCGCGCTTCAAGGGGTACGATGCCGGGTACGAAGGCTTGCTGCCGCCATACATTGTGCTGACCCAGCCACAAGGCCGTTTTTCCGAGTCGGGTTTCATGGGGTTGCGATACAAGCCCTTCGCAACCGGCGGACGGCCGAATGCGCCGGTGTTCACTGTCGAAGGGGTCGTGCAGCAGGGCATTGCCGAGGCGCGGCAGCACAGTCGCCGCCAGTTGCTGCACGACCTGGAAACCTTCGGCAGGAAAATGGAAGGCAACCCCGCCTTTCAGCAAATGGATTTATGCGAGGAGCAGGCCTATGAGCTGATCCTCGGCGATGCCGGCAAGGTGTTCGACATCAAGACCGAGGATGAAAAGCTGCGCGAGCGCTATGGGCGGTCGGAATTCGGCGCATCCTGCTTGGTCGCACGCAAGCTGGTGGAGGCTGGCGTGCCTTACGTCACCATCAACTACCGTGGGTGGGATACGCACAAGAAGCATTTCGAGATCATGAACCAAAAGCTTCCCCAGTTGGATCGCGGCTTTGCCACCTTGCTCGACGATCTCGACCAGCGCGGCCTGCTCGACAGCACCATCGTATGGTGGGGCGGCGAGTTTGGCCGTGGCCCGAAAATCGATTGGGATGCGCCGTGGAATGGTGGGCGCAGCCACTACGGACAATGTTTTTCCCACGTCGTCGCCGGTGGCGGGTTCAAGGGGGGGCAGGTGATTGGTGCGTCGGATGGGAAGGGCATGGCGGTGGTGGAGCGTCCGGTTCATCCGCAGGATCTGATCGGAAGTATCTATGAACAGCTTGGCATCGATGGCAATGCCCGGCTGCCGCATCCACAAGGAATCGATGTTCGCGTCTGCCCGCCGACGGGCGAAGAAGTTGAAACGGGCGGACGCTTGCGGGAAATCATGTCATGAGAACCTTTTGTAGAATTTCTGTCCAAGCCTGCAACGGTGTGGCGCGTGCTTCCATTCCGATGGAGCACGCATTGTTCGAAATCAACATGTTGCGCAAAGGCGTGCTCCCGCAGACGGGAAGCACGCACCACACCGGGAAGGTGTTTTGCAAAAAACTCACGAAACGTGCGGTAATAACAGTTGCCGTTGTGTTGGCGGCAGGTCTGGCAAATGCCCAGAAGACCGACAAGAACAAGCCTCCGCACATTGGCTATGTCTATTCCGCTGGCGGACAACAGGGGGCATCCTTCATTGCGACGGTGGGCGGACAATACCTGCAAGGTGCCACCAATGTCTTTGTCAGCGGCGAAGGGGTTGATGTCGATATTGTTCGCTATTCCGTCAGGTACGAGCCGCGTCGTCTGCGGAACATGTTCAACAATCTGGGGAACACGAAAGCGATGCTGGAAGGGAAGGAGGGCAAGGAGCTGAAAAAAATGGAGCGACGGCTCGCCAAGGTCGAAAAACAGATTTCCCTGCTGGAGGTGCCGGAGGGAGTGGATCCCTTCGACAAGGAGGCGGTTGTTAAGCTCTACCGGATCGATAAAAAGGAGCAGTTCAATCCGCAGATTGCCGAGCGGCTCCGCATCAAGGTAACCATCGATCCCAATGCGCCGCCCGGTGAGCGCGAGCTGCGCGTCAATACGCCGAAGGGATTGTCCAACCCGATCTATTTCCAAGTCGGAAACCTCAGGGAGGTCGGCGAGGCCGAGCCCAACGACGACCATATGGAACCCAGCCTGCAGCAGCTTACCGTTCCATGCATTGTCAACGGTCAGGTGCGTCCCGGGGATATCGACCATTTCCGGTTCAATGCACGGAAGGCCCAGTCCATTGTTGTGGATGTCGGTGCGCGTAGAATCATCCCCTATCTTGCCGACGCGGTTCCCGGTTGGTTTCAGGCGGTGGTGGCGATCTACGACGAGGACGGCAACGAAGTAGCCTATCAGGACGACTATAAATTCAATCCCGATCCAGTCCTTTTCTTCCGGGTTCCCAAGGATGGAAGCTACACCCTTTCCATTCGCGACTCCATCTACCGCGGCCGCGAGGATTTTGTCTACCGGATCGCCGTTGGCGAACTACCGTTCATCACCAGCATTTTCCCGCTGGGTGCGCAACGGGGCCAGACGGTGGATATTGCGCTCGGCGGGAAAAACCTGCCCAAGACCCGGCTGGCTGGAAAATTGCCCGAAGAGGACGCGGAAGTGCGGCATATCTCCGTCAGGAAAGGCGGTTATCGCTCCAACCAGATGCCGTTTGCCATTGGCGAAATCCCGGAGGCGTTCGAGGCCGAACCGAACAATTCGACGAACGAGGCCCAGGGCATCGAACTACCGCTTCTCGTCAATGGCCGCATCCAGCAGCCCGGCGACCGCGATGTGTTTAGCTTTATCGGGGCAAAGGGTGATACGGTTTCCATTGAGGTGATCGCCCGCAGGCTGAACTCGCCACTCGATTCCATGGTCTCGCTTAGTGGCCCCGGCCTCGGCAAGCCGGTGCGCAACGACGACTATGTCAGCAAGGACAAGCATCTCCATCTCGGCGCCGGCCTTGTTACGCACCATGCCGACTCCTATCTGCTGCAAAAGCTTCCAGCTACGGGAACCTACTTTGTCGAGATTGGAGACACGCAGTCCAAAGGAGGGCGGGATCATGGCTACCGCCTGCGCATTAGTCCCGCGAAACCCGGTTTTGAACTGCGCATGGAACCCTCCGGCCTGGACATTGCGCCCGGTGGAACCGCCAAGTTTACCGTGCACGTCCTGCGCAAGGAGGGTTTTGAAGGCAAGATCGCCCTCTATGCGGTCGAGCTTCCTCCGGGATATGCCATGAGCAGTGCCGTTGTTCCGGCCGATTCCGATACGGCCAGCTTCACCATCACCGCCGAGCGCGACATTACAGCCCAGTCCGTCAATCTCCAGATCGCCGGTATGGGCATCGTTGATGGAAACAAGATATCGCGCCCGGCCGTGCCGGTCGACGACCAGATGCAGGCCTTCCTCTACCGCCACCTCGTTCCCGCCCAGGAACTGATCCTTGTTCCATCCAGTCCGCCGGGTGCCAGAAAAAAGCGGCGGTAGATTTGGTTTTGGCTTTTTTGCAAGGAGTCTGGTGGTTAATCTGTCTTTCGTGTGCGTTTAGTTAAACTTTACAAGAAGCGGGGTTCTATATGAAAAAACGGGTTGGTTTGGTTTTAATGGGGTTTGTGTTTTGCAACGCGGAAATGATCGTGGCACAGGAGGACGGCTCTTCGGCGCCTTCTCTGCAGGTGGCATGCAATGTTCTCGCGGCAACGATTCGAATTGAAGGCCCTCTGCCTTCGGGCGACAAAAGTATTCTGGTTGACGGCAATCCGGTGGAGTTGAAGAAGGGGGAACAGTACACGCTGTCGGTTACGAAGCCGGGATACAATCCATACAGGAAATCCTTTACGGCGGCATGGAGCGGGCCAAAGAATAAGGAAGTTGTGCTGGAGAAGGGGATTGGTTCAAGGGGCAAGAAGGTTGTGCTGAAGAGGGGGTTTGGTCCGATAGAAGGCAAATCTTGGATTGCAGAGCTGGAGGACAGTGTTGAAATGGAATTCATGCCGATTCCTGCCGGCTATTTCATGATGGGTTCGGACGAGGGGGAAGAGGATGAGCGTCCAGTGCATCAAGTGGAGTTTAAGCGATCCTTTTGGATGGCGAAGACGGAGGTGACCCGGCAGCAGTACGAGCAGTTCGGGAAAGTGAATTATAAACTCGAAAAAAACGAAGTAGAGATGCCGAAAGGGGCGGAATATCCAGCCTGTTATGTGAGCTGGAACGAGGCCATGGCATTTTGCAAATGGTTGACCAAAAAGGAACGTCGCCGCGGGCGTTTGCCGGAGGGCTATGAATACACTCTGCCGACGGAGGCGGAGTGGGAATATGCCTGTCGTGCCGGAACCACAGGAAACTTTGCAGGAAAGTTGGATTCAATGGCTTGGTACAAAAAAACCAGCGTGGAAAGGACAAGTCCTGTTGGGTCGAAAAAACCGAATGCATGGGGCTTGCATGACATGCACGGAAATGTGTGGGAGTGGTGTGTGGACAACTGGTATTCATCATACACCAACGCACCGGTCAACGGCTCGCAACGGGGCGATGCCTACGACGAGTACGATGTGGATCGCTCGCGGATAGACGAAGATGGAAACACATACCGTCTGTACAGTCCCGGACATCGGGTGGTGCGCGGCGGAAGCTGGAGCTATCCGGCCTCGGCTTGCCGATCCGCAAATCGCTACTACCACACGCCGGACTACAAGCTCAACTATCTCGGCTTCCGCCCCGTCGTGCTGTGGAATCCTCCGACCCCAAGGCTAAGGGCCACCAAACGGATTGCAGAAGGATTGTGACCAATTCGTTGCTTGCGGTGTATTAAGGGCAAAGATGGCCATGGATGAGCGAACAGACCCGGAGTTGGTGCGAGCCAGTCTGGATGGAAGGCAGTATGCGTACGAGGAGTTGGTTCGCCGGCATCAGGACGCGGTTTTTGGTTTGGCTGTGAGTATGACCCGCAACCGGGAGGATGCAGCGGATATGGCGCAGGAGGCATTTGTTCGGGCGTACAGCAAACTGGAACAGTACAATCCAGACTATTCGTTTCGCTCATGGATCCTGCGCATCTGCGCCAACCTAACGAAGAATCTGTTTAGGAGCCGGACGCGACGGCGCAACATGGAGAAGCAGCACATGGTGCAGGCGGAGATTGAGCAGAGTGCGGTCGATCCCGATTTCCATGCATTGGAGGAGGCGTTGGCAAGGTTGCCCTCCAAACTGGGTTCTCCGTTGCGGCTGAAATACATGGAAGGGCTGTCATACGATGAAATCGCCAAGGTGCTGGGCGTTGGTGTAAGCGCGGCAAAAATGAGGGTTCTTCGGGCGAAGAAACTATTGATGGAGTATTTGGAACCATGAACACAGAAGATAAAACCCTAGAGCGGCTTGCGAAGCACCGGACGAAAGCTCCGGAGGGGTTTGCGGATCGGGTCATGGCGGCGTTGCCGGATCGTTCGCGACCTACGTTGCGGGAGCGTGTGGCGGATTTCTGGCCAACACACGGCCGCTGGATCGCGCCGGCTTTTGCGGGCGCGGCAGCAACGTTGTTGGTGGTTTTTGGAATGGGGCGGTTGGATCGTCCGGTGGAGGCGGGGCAGGTGTCGTTCCACTTCGAGCTGCATGCGCCGGGTGCGGACCGGGTTGAGTTGCTGGGTACCTTCAATGAATGGAAGTCCGGCGACATTGTACTGAACGGCCCCGATGCCTCCGGGCATTGGACTGCCGAAGTGGCGCTTCCGGAAGGGCGGCACGAATATATTTTTCTGGTGGATGGCGAGCGTTGGATCGCCGATCCCAAGGCGGCAACCCATCGCCCCGATGGCTTCGGGCGGGTGAATACGGTGATCAAGGTTTATGAAGAAGACCCTGTATAGAATACTTATTGCGAGCCTGTTGCTCTGCGGGGTGGCAGGGGCCAGGCAGGATTGCGTACCTTCCTGTAGTTGGAAAACGCTGGACGGACAAAAGCAGCACCTCGGTCTTTCGGAAGAGCGGGTGGGGGCGATGCTTGAACAGTGCCGCCGGAGCGGTTTATCCGCCGAGGAGGCCGATGCATTGCTTGCCCCCGTCTATGCGGCGCGGGATGAGGCCCTTCCCGTGGGAACTGTTTTTGCCAAGATCGAAGAAGGCCTGGCCAAGAAGGTGGCCGTGGATCGGGTGGTCGCGGCAGCGGAACTGCGGTTGGACTATCTGCACCGTGCAGCCCGGTTGGTGGCCGTACTGGGTCGGGGCGAAGAGCATGGCGGAGACCGGCGGTTGGTGGCCAGGACGGCGATGGCACTCGAAAGCGGGTTGCCCGAAGAGGTGCTGCAAGAGATCTTCAGCCGGCACAGCGGGCATCGGTATGGTCGCTTGGTTCATGTGCTGGAGGCAGGCGAGACGCTGCAGTTGGCTGGGCTGGATTCCAAACATACACAACAAGTCATGATGGATTGCCTCGATCGGGATCTGAACCGCATGGAGATCCGGCGAGTGGTGGATTATGTTCTCGCGGAAAAACAGAAGGGTCGCGACTTCCAGGCAATCCGCGACGACCTGTGGGTTCCTTCGGAGTAACCTCCCCGGCCTGCAGCAACTTTTTTCTTTCAATGTGACGATTTTTCCATGAGGGGTGTACCCCCCGCAAGAAACGGGGAAATCAACCAACAGGAGACCCACAATGAAGATGAAGCAACTCGTAGTACTCGTAGCAGGAATCGCAATCGCAACCGTTATGGTTGAAGCCAAAGGTGGCGGTAATGGTGGAGGCAAGGGAAACGGTGGCGGAAAAGGCACGGGACAGTGCTCCCAAACCAAAGATTGCTCTAAAGATTGTGAAAAGCAGCAGGAGCAGAAAAAGCAGCAGCAACGCAAGAAGGACGGAACCGGTGGTGGACAAGGCCAAGGTCAGGGCAAGGGCCAAAGCGGTGGCAGCGGTTCTTGTCGCCAATAAGAATAGATGTATACGGATGAGAGAGGGGAATTTCCCCTCTCTTTTTTTGCCGGCGATGTGACGAATCCCCCGGGACATGTGTATTGCCTGTATAAACTGGTGAATCAACAAAAGGAGGACACCATGAGAAGGAATACATTACTTGCACTAATTACATGCGGAATCATGACCGGCTTGATGCTGGAACCCGCCATGGCGGGCAAAAAGGGCAAGGGCGGAGGAAAGCCTGCACCCGCGCCTGTTCTAACAGCGGCGGAGGCCAACGACCTGCTCTTCATGCGGGAAGAGGAAAAGCTGGCACGCGATGTCTACGTCACCTTTTATGCCAAATGGAATGCACGGGTGTTCAACAACATTTCGCAGTCGGAGCAACGGCACATGGATGCCATCCTTGGGCTACTCAACACCTATGGCCTTGATGACCCTGCACTGGGGGCTGGTGAATTTTCCGATACCGAATTGCAGACGCTCCACGACAACCTTGTTGCCGACGGACTCCAGTTCAAGCTGGATGCCCTGATGGTTGGAGCGTTGATCGAAGAGGTCGACATCGAAGATATTGTCGAAGCCATGAAGCGCACCGATAAATCCGATATCCTGGCGGTGTATGGCAACCTGCTGGCCGGTTCGGAAAACCACCTGAACGCCTTTGTCCGGAATATCGAAGCGATCACCGGGGAAACCTATCTGGCGCAATGGATCTCGCAGGACGAGGTCGACGCCATTCTGGGTCGATAGGCCCTTGCCGAACGATGAATTAATCTGCCTCCGGCCTGGCCGGGGGCTTTATTTTTGGTCTTCCTCCGAATTTGTGGGTGATTTAGCTCTGCGACAGGCAAACGGCCGAGGCTCGGCTAGGCTGTCGCCGCGATCCGGGATCTCGGCGGGGTGGCGGCCACCGCCCTGTGGTGGAATCCAAACGGGTGCGGATACCACACTTTAAGAGGTGTGATAATATGGGTCTCTGGAACGAGGCGGATTATGAGGCCTTGTTTTCACTGGACGGGCGGCGGCCTCGCTGTCCGGGTGCACGGCATGCGACACCCATTATGACTGTGCTTTTTTCGCAGGCCGGGCGTTGGGCTTGTTCTTTTGCTGCCGGTCGGCGGAGGGGAGATCGATGTCCATGAGGTCGCCCTGGGTGCTGAGAAGCAGCAGGCGCAACTGGCCTTCGATGTGGACGGGATAGGGCAGGACACGCATTTGCAGCAGGACTTGCACTTGGTTTGCGGTGAGCTCCAATCCCTTGTATTCCGATTCGAGTACAAACTTGCAACCCTCCTTCCAGCCGGAGCAGCCATAGGCGCGCTTGCCCTTCACGATCTCTTTTCCGCAGAGAGGGCAACCGCCCCAGCGGTCGGTGTCTAGCTTGGTGGAAGCGTTGCTTTCGATGAGGCTTCGGGTGTAGTCGAATATACCGCCCATGAAGTCGGGTGCCTTGGCCTCGCCACGCTCGATCTGCTTGAGCTTTTCCTCCCACTCGCCGGTCATTTCGGGGGATTTAAGCAGGGGATCCTGAATGAGCGCAATCAGGCAACGCCCCATGTCGGTGGCGCGGATCTGCTTTTTTTCGCGGCGGATATAGTTGCGCCGAAGCAGGGTTTCAATAATCGCCGCGCGGGTGGCGGGCGTACCGATGCCGCGCTCCTTGAGTGCCTCGCGCAGGGTATCGTCGTCGACCCACTTGCCGGCGGCCTCCATCGCGCCAAGCAGGGAGTTTTCGGTGAACGCCTTGGGCGGCTTGGTCTTTCCTTCGCGAGTGGACGGTTCGTGTTCGCCGCTCTCGCCTTTTTCAAAGGAGGGCAGGGTTTGCTCGTCATCGGCTCCGGCCTCTTTTTTCTTTTTCTTCTTTTTGGGGAAGAGGACCGACCAGCCGGGTTCAATAACCTGCGTGCCCTTGGCCTGGAACTTTACTTCAACGCTTTCACCGTCGACCGTGGTAATCTTCTTGACGCAGATGGGATAGAAGGCGGCGATAAACTGGGTGGTGATGGCGTCGTAGACCATTTGCTCGTTGGCACCGAGCGAGCGCGGAATCATGCCGGTCGGGATGATGGCGTGGTGGTCGGTGACCTTCTTGTCGTCGACGATGCGCTTGGTGAAGGGGAGCTTGGCCAGGTCCAGCGGCTCGATCTGTTCCGCACGACTTTGCTTCAACTGCTCGAATATTTTTGGGATGCGCGGCTTCATGTCGGCACTGAGATAGCGCGAGTCGGTACGCGGGTAGGTGACGAGCTTCGATTCGTAGAGGTTTTGCGTGGCCGCCAGCGTGTCGGCGGCGGAGAGGCCGTGGCTCTTATTGATCTCGCGCTGGAGCGTGGTGAGGTCGAACAGCTGCGGAGGCTGCTCCTTCTTTTGTTTGCCGGTGACGGCGGTAATGGCGAATGGCTGATCGGTGATCTTGTTGAGCAGTTCCTGCGCCTTTTCCGGTTGTTCAAAGCGGTCGCCGGTATGTTTGAAAACAACATCTCGGTATTTGGTGGTCAGTTCCCAGAACGCCTTGGGGCGGAACCTGGAAATTTCGTCGTCGCGTTGGACGATCATCGCCAGCACGGGCGTCTGCACGCGTCCGACGCTCCAAAGGACGCGGTCGTCGCCAGCACCCAGGCGCCCGTGGCGGACGGTGAAACAACGCGTGGCGTTGAGGCCGACGATCCAGTCGGATTCCGAGCGGCACTTGGCGGCGGCGTAGAGTGGGTCGTAGTCGTGGCCATCCTTCAGCTCCTTGAACGCCTCCTTGATGGCGTCGGGCGTGAGCGAGCTGAGCCAGAGGCGGCGGATCGGCTTCTCCTCGCATCCACTCAGCGAAAGGATGTAGCGGAAGATCAACTCGCCCTCGCGACCCGCG
>JBDLHZ010000065.1:0-9772 GCA_039715135.1 Verrucomicrobiota bacterium | reverse complement strand
CGCAAAGGCGCAAAGGCGCAAAGCTCCCAGCAGAAGGATCTTCGACATTCGACATTCGACATTCCGTGTTCTGCGGTTCCGGTGCGAGGTTTCCGCGCACCGTAGAGGTCATCTGCCAGACGGTCGGATATTTTTCGACATCGTAGCGGCTGACCGTTTCAACACTTCCCGGTTCGGCGACGCGACCAATGTCGTTGCGGATCATATCGACGATCATGATGTTTTCGGCGCAATCCTTTTCAGAGTTGCGCAATGCCTCGGCCTGCTGCCAATCCTCGGCAAAGGTGCGGCCGCGCCGCGCCGTCCCCTTCATCGGGCGCGCAACAATCTTGCCATCGTTCAAACTAAAGAAAAGTTCCGGCGAGGCGGAGCAGATGGTAAAGTCGCCTGTATCGACAAATGCGGCATAGTCCGTTTTCTGCGCCTTCACCAGTTCATGGAAGAAAGCCCATGCATCGCCGGCAAAGGAGGCATTCAGACGATAGGTATAGTTCACCTGATAGGTCGCTCCCTCGGCAATCCGCTCCTTGATCCCGCCAATCGCGGCAACAAATTCCGCCTTGGAAACGGAAGGCTTTAACTCGCCGACCTCAAAGGAGGAGGTCGGTGCCTCCTCAATATCCTTTAGCACATCGGGGGCGTGGAACAGCCCAAGGCAGAGCAGCGGGAAACCATCGGCCGGGTGCGTCGTCAATGCGGAATCGAACGCGGGCGCGGCCTCGTAGGAAACAAACCCGGCGGCGAACAGCCCGGAGGCCTCCGCCTCGCGCAGCGTCGGGAGAACCTCCTCGATCCGCTCCGCCCGCAGTACCTTTTCCGGGCACTGGAAATGGAGCCAACACCCCGCATGTTTTAAAACGACCTTCATAAACGCCCTTTTTAGCGGCTTGCGTTTGCTTTGCAAATCAAATACCTTCCCGGCCTTTTGGAAGAGAAACGGCATTGCCGTTTCAGTTAAGGGTTATTAGTTATGGGTTAACAGGATCATGCCAAACAGGTTCCCTCCCCACTAATAACCAACTAACGATTAACTGATAACTGCTTCGTGATACTTGGCTTCACGAAGCCAAGGAGAGCAAGCTATGAAAACTGGACTTATTGGATGGCGCGGCATGGTCGGCTCGGTGCTGATGGAGCGCATGCGCGCGGAAAACGATTTTGACCTGATCGATCCCGTCTTCTTCACCACCTCGCAGGCCGGACAGGCGGCACCGGACGTCGGCAAGGGCGAATCGACCCTGATCGACGCCCACGACCTTGATGCGCTGATGGAAATGGAAGCCATTATCACCTGCCAAGGCGGCGGCTACACCGAAAAAGTGCACCCCGAGCTGCGCTCCAAGGGATGGAACGGCTACTGGATCGATGCCGCCTCCACCCTGCGCATGGCCGACCAAGCCACTATCATTCTCGATCCCGTGAACAGCCCCGTCATCGACCAGGCGCTGGCCGACGGCAAGAAGGATTTTGTCGGTGGCAACTGCACCGTCAGCCTGATGCTCATGGCCGTTGGTGGTCTATTCAAGGCCGGCCTCGTGGAATGGATCTCCTCCATGACCTACCAGGCCGCCTCCGGCGCCGGCGCGCAGAACATGCGCGAACTGCTCGCCCAGAAGGGACACCTGTTCGAAGCCGCAGTAGAGGAATTGAAGAACCCAGCCTCCGCCATCCTCGACATCGACCGCAAAGTCAGCGAAGCGCTGCGCAGTGACAGCTTCCCGACCGAACAGTTTGGTGCCCCGCTGGCCGGATCGCTGATCCCGTGGATCGACCGCCTCGTCGACGACGGCCAGACCCGCGAGGAGTGGAAGGGCTATGCCGAAACCAACAAGATCCTACAGAACGATCCGGCGATTCCGATCGACGGCATCTGCGTCCGTATCGGTGCCATGCGTTGCCACAGCCAGGCGCTGACCATCAAACTCGCAAAGGATGTATCCATTCAGCAAATCGAAGATATTCTTCGCGGCGACAGCGAATGGATCGACGTGGTGCCGAACAACAAGGAAGACACCCTTGCCCGCCTCACCCCAGCCGCCATTTCCGGAACGCTGACCGTACCGGTCGGACGCATCCGCAAGATGAAAATGGGCGGCGAATATTTGAGTGCCTTCACCGTCGGCGACCAGCTCCTCTGGGGCGCCGCCGAGCCGTTGCGCCGGATGCTCCGCATCCTGCTGGAAAAGTAGATTCAACCACCCCGGCTTCTCCGGCGGCTGTGGTACAACCGCTCGGTGAAGCCGCCTTTTTCGAGGAAGTCGGCTTCGAGAGCCTTGAGTTGCTGATCGAGCAGATAGTTGGCCTGGTGGATCAAGCAGATGATGATGTTGGCGCAGGTTTCGGCATTGCGGGTTTCCAAATAGGACTTATAGGTCGTATATGACCTATCCGGTTTTTGCCCCAACTTCCGCACAAACAACGCTTCCTTGCTGCCTTTCTCCCATTTCTTCAGTTCCCGCTGTCGAAGAAAGTCCTCGTAGTCGAGCAGGAGCTCCTCAAGACTGGCGCGGGCAACACCCACCAGTTTTAGCTCGGTTTTGCTGGAGGTGCCGGAGGCCTGCGAGCCTTCGGCAATGTTCTGCCGCCCGGAACGGGCGGCCTGCACCATTTGGTCGGTCGTGCGCGAAAAGCGATCCACAAAGCGTCCGCAGAACTTCACCGTTGCATCAAAAACGATCTCCGACATCTGGAAAGACTTTAAGTCACGGTAGCCGCCGTGAGCCTTGATTGGGTCGTTTTCTCCGTGCATGGGGGAATTCCTTTCAACTCGAAATAGGTCCTATAGGACTTATTCGACCTATACTCTGTTGAGCGTTGCCTTGAAGGGTTGAGCAATATCTTCAAGAGAAAGCTCAACCGCGCCTTTAACAGAAAGTTTCTTTTCCTCCACCACCGAACCGATTTTTGCTAGCGGCAGCTTTTTAAAGAGGATCTCAAGCTCCGTAGCCTTTTCAGGCGCAACAGAGACTATGAAGCGGCTGTTGGATTCGGAAAAGAGTGCAACATCAGCGCCGAGCCCCAAACCTGAAAGGTCTACATCCGCACCGAGCTGCCCGCCGACGGCAATCAGCGCGAGCGCAACGCCGAGACCGCCCTTGGTCGGCGTGGTGGCGGACTTGAGCAGTCTGGCATCGGTGGCTTTGTTCATGGCGGCGTAGATCTTGAGCGCCTGCTCGCCATCGACCGCCGGGACGGTTCCGCCATAGTTTTCAGGAACGCCCTGCCCTTCGGCGAGCTTGCGGTAGTAGGCCGAGGCACCCATTTCATCCTTGGTTTCGCCAATTACGTAGATCACATCGCCGGCATCCTTGAGTGGCATGGTGACCGCTTTGTTGACATCGTCGATCTGCCCGATGGAGGAGATCAGCAGCGTCGGTGGGATGGAGATTTTCTTGCCGCCGCGCGTCGAGTCGTTCTTGCATGAGTCCTTGCCGGAAACGGCGGGCGTCTTGTAGAGCGTGGTCAGATCGTAGAGTGCCTTGTTGGAGCGAACGAGCTGCGCCATTTTGTAGGCGCCGTCCGGCGTTTTTTCCGACTCGACGGGATCGGGCCAGCAAAAGTTGTCGAGAATCGCAATGCGGTTCATGTCGCCGCCAACGGCGATGACGCGGCGGACGGCTTCGTCGATGACCGATGCAGTCATGTCGTATGTATCGATATCGGAATACCAAGGATTGATGCCCTCGGCGAGAACCGCGCCGCGATCCTTGTCGTATTCCACGCGCATCACGGTGGCATCGGACGGAACGTCGGAGTTTACGCCGACATAGGGCTTCACAACACTGAGGCCTTTCACCTCGCCGTCATAGATCCGGCTCTTGTATTCGCGCGAGCAGAGATTGAGATCGCCCATGAGTTCGACGAGCGTTTCGGAATAGTCGGTCTGCGTCTCGACGGCCGGAGCCGGGATGTTCGGCTTGTTCCAGACGCCGGGCATGACGAGTGTCGGGCAGCCCTTTTCATAGAGGAAATCCATGTCGAGGCTGGCGATCACCTTGCCGTCTTGTTTCACCGTAAAATATCCGCTGTCGTTGTAGGTACCCATAAAGGATACCTCTACGTCGCGTTTTTTCGCTAGCGCTTCAAACGCGTCGCGCTGTTCGGGCTGGACGGCGAGCGTCATGCGCTCCTGCGCTTCGGAGACGAGGACTTCCCACGGCTGGAGGCCTTCATACTTCAACGGTGCACCGGCGAGTTCGCATTCGCAGCCGCCGGAATATTTGCCCATCTCGCCGAACGAGCAGGAGATGCCGCCCGCGCCGTTGTCGGTGATGCAGCGGAAGAGGCCGAGGTCACGCGCTTCGAGGATAAACTCGTAGAGCTTGCGCTGGGTGAGCGGATCACCGATCTGCACGGCCTGTGCGGGCGATTCGGTGCGCAGTTCTTCGGAGGAGAAGGTCGCGCCGTGGATACCGTCCTTGCCGATGCGGCCGCCGCACATGACCGTCCAGTCGCCCACTTCAATCTCCTTGCGCTCGGACGGGCGGCCGGTGACGTCCACCGGAATGGTGCCCATGGTACCGCAGTAGACCAGCGGCTTGCCGAGGTAGCGTTCGTCGAAGCATTCGAAGCCGCGGCTGTACGGGATACCGGACTGGTTGCCGCCATCGATCACGCCTTCATGGACACCGTCACGAATACGACGCGGGTGCATCAGGCCCTCGGGGATTTGCTTATCGTAGAACGGCGATCCGAGGCAATAGCCCCAGACATTGGAAACCAGCGCCGCGCCCATGCCGGTGCCGAGCGGGTCGCGGTTTACGCCGACGATGCCGGTCATCGACCCGCCGTAGGGATCGAGCGCGGAGGGCGAGTTGTGGGTTTCCACTTTGTAGACCAGGTGGATGTCTTCGTTGAACTTCACGATGCCGGCGTTGTCGGTAAAGACCGATACGAGCCAGTCGATCGACTCCGCAATCTTGTTGGTGGAGGCCTTGACGTAGGTTTTGTAGAGCGAGTGGATGGTTTCCTCTTCGCCGGTCTCTTCGTCTTTATAGTCGATGGTTCCGGCAAAAATCTTGTGCGAGCAGTGCTCCGACCAGGTCTGGGCAATGCATTCCAGCTCGATATCGGTCGGCCATTCGGGGAGGGCGAGCGCGACGCGGTGCGCCTTTACGTCGTCGCGCAGGTAGTGGGTGCGAATGGCGCGCATTTCATCAAGCGAGAGCGACAGGATGCCTTCGGAGGAAATGCGCATCAACTCGGCATCGTCGTCCGGCAATTCAATCACGTTGACCTTGATTTCGGGGTGGTCGTCAAAGATCGGGGCGGTCATGTCCGGCTCGGAGGCGATCCACTCTTCCTTCGAGAACACGTCGATAGTCTGAATGAGGGTATTGGCTAATAGATCTTTTCCAAGCCGCTCGACATCCTCGCGGGCAAGGTTGCCGGAGAGGAAATACTGGATGGAGGTGTAGACCTGCTCTTCCCACTCCAGTTCGCGCCCAACGACATCCTTGAGCGCGCCGCGCGCGGTGCGACCAACATTGTCGGTTACACCCGGCTTGAAGCCGATTTCGAGAAGCCAATCGAACGATGCGGGGGCTTCAAGGCGACCCATGGCGGATTCGGCCACAACCGGGTCGGCGAAGGTTTTCTGCACAACAGTCGCCGTTGTGTCGTCGATGTTGGCGACCACCTTGTAGACATCGCGGGTGCGGCACGCTGCAATCGCCATCTTCAGGGCACCTTCCGCCCGATGGATTACGCCGCGTCCGCGGGCATCCGGCACACCGTCCCTCAAACCGATTTCAATGCGGTAAATCATAGCCAACTCCACCTAATAGGTTGTTTTTCAAGTGAAACGGGCACAATAGCCAGAAAGCCGGACAGGTTAAACCAAGAACATCGGGAAAATGAAAATCCCGCCGGTTCCGGCGGGATTTCAGGGTTTTCCAGGCTCTGGAAATAGCTACTGCGCCGGTGCCTCTTGCGGCGTAGCGCATTGCGGTTGCTGCTGCATTTGCTGCATCTGCGCCATCATGGCCATCTGGCCAAACTTGGCAATCAGCTCGCCCGGGACGTTGGCACTCCACATGACGCGGCCATCGGCCTTGAATCCGGCGGAGGTGACCGGTTCCACCCCTTGGAAAAGCGCAACCATCTGTGGGTTCATCATCGGGGTTCCTGTGGGCATGAACGAGGCGATGAAGTCGATGTATTCGCCGACATCGAGATCAAAGTAGTAGAAGCCCTTTTCGGGATAGACGCTGCGTGCCTTGAGGGGAGTGGCCTTGAAGGTGTCGTCCTTCAGGCGATCGATGAGTGTTTCGATCTTTGCATCCCCCATGGCATAGATCATTATTCCATCGGTGACGGCAATGTCGTACACCATGTTGGTCAGGTTCATTGATCCCATTTGGGCGCATTGCTCCGCGGCCATCTGCTCCATCGAAAGGCGGGTTGCCAGCGTGTGGATCTTGATCCCCTTGTACTCGCGGACATTTTCCTTGAACTCGAAAGACATCGGCATGCCCATGTCTTCATAGAGCTTGAAGAACGGGGCCATATCCTGCTGCATGGTCTTGAGCAATCCTAGCGCGGCGGCCTCGTCGCCGATCTCAAACAGATAGTTTATATTCATTCCGTCGGCACCAAACCCAACGGATTCGCATCCCGTTCCACAATAGAGCGACATCCACTTGACCATGTTCTCTGTCAATCCGACAAGATCAACATCCGTAATCTCCATCGCCTTGACAAGCTGCTCGGTCTCGGCCGCAATGAATGCCGCAAGGGCATCGGGATTGCCCAAAACAAAGTCGATAAGCATCATGCCCTCGCCGCACATACCGGATTGCAAGCGGGGGTTCGGCGGGTTGACCACCGGCGCATTGCAGAGCGTCGCGAGCCGGGTTCCAGCCTTTGGAACAAAGGTTTCGTCGATACGCAACGAGCCGTTTTCCGGGGCCAGCACAACTTCCACCGATTCGCATTGGCCGGCGATGGAAAGGAGCACGAGCAATTCGCCTTCCAGGATCTTCATTGTGCTATCCACCGCATTCGTACCGGTGCCCGGTGCCTGCATCATGCCTTGCCCCATCAGCGCGGGCATCGTTTGCAACAGCCCCTGGATCTTATCGTTGTTCCGCTCAATGATGGCAGCGGGTTGCGCGGCGATACGCAACGTCGGGCTACGCTTTGCCAATAGCGTGGTCTGAATTGCGCTAGCCATGCCGAGGCCTTTGGTCACCTGCTCCGCCGTTTTGCCAACGATCAAAAGTTCGTTTTCATACTTGAACTGAAGTCCCTGCGGAGCGAGGGCATTCGTATAGGCTCCAATCTGGGCTTCACCCACCTCGATAACGGCAAACACGTTGGTTGTATCCAGCGCCACAACAGCCAGACCCTTGCCGGGAGCAATCCCAGCCAAACCCGGATCCCCCAACTGCATGCCGATCATGTTCTTCAGCATCATGCCATTCATCATGGGCGACACCTGGGCGGCCACCCCGCCAACTCCGTCAAGCAACCCATGCAGATCCGAAACCGTCACCGAAACCATGGCCTCAGGCAAAACCGCCGGTTCCTCGATAACGGGAGATGCCTGTAAAACACCTGCGGCGAGACAGCTCGCCACGATCATTATTCCACTTTTCCTGATCCACTTCATTTTTTCCTCCTGGTTAAAATTGCTGTTGAATGGTTCGTAAGATTGTCATGCGCCATTCCATCCTGCAAAGCATTAATCGATTTTCCGAATCCAAGAAGATTGGAACCCATGCGCCCGAAAAACATAATGTGGCTTGTTTTTGAATGTTTTCTCACCTATCTTGTCGCATTTGGGAAATAAGGAACACTTGATGAACAAACTATCCATTTTTGCCGCGGCTTGCATGCTGGCCACTATTGCGTGCAGCGAATCCCCCAAGCCAGACGCTGCGCCCACGCCTGCGGAAGAAACACAGTCATCCACCAACGCACTTCCCCCTGCCGCCACCAACGCACCGGCAGGGCCGACAAGCATCTCCATCCAGGAAATGCTCGTGATCGGACATTCGGGATTGAAGCTCCACTCGCTGGCCATGATTACCCAGGGCAAGGCCAAGGACGGCGTGGACGAAAGCTTCCTGCCCGGCTTCAAGGTATGTTCCGAAGATTCCGCCACCCCCGTCCGGAGCGTGACAGCACGCCTTCTCGGACAGCACTTTGTCGAAGGAAAGGAAGCCCCGAACCCCGAAGCCGTGGCTCTGCTGGTGAAACTCGCGCAAGATGAATCTTCGGACGTGAGCTACAGCGCCGTGTACCACGGCCTTACCCAAATCCAGAACAAGTCCTCCGAAATCGTAGCGTTGCTCATCGACGTCGCCTCCGCCAACCGCGAACAGGGGCTTTACGAGCGCATTGCCCAATCGCTGGAAAGCAATCGGGAACAGGTTGTCCAGATATTGGATGAAAAGCTGGCGGAAGGTGCCGACATCGCCACCTATGAGATCTACGAAGACCTTGCCGGGAAGGAACCCGCCGGTGCCGACAAGTATCTCGACATGCCGTCGAGCCGCCCCAAGATGTTCATCTTCAAGGGCGAAGGCGACAATGCCGAAGCCTTCCGGTCCGAGCTGGAAACCGAATTGGTTTCCGCCGGGCTTGAAAACCCCGATCTATCCATTTCCGGTGTCGGCGAAAACTATGTGCTCATGCTCAAGACCTATATCACCAAGGATCGCATCGCCGTGGAAAAAGCCTTTACCGACCACGACAAATACACGCTCACACAGAAAATGTGGCTCACCCCTGAACTCGAAATCCAGATCGAGGCAATGCGGAAGGCGCCCGAGTGAAAACACACTAAACGTGTTCCTCCTCGTCCTCGATAGGTTCTTTCCGAGGACAAGAACGAGTTCGAGGGACGAGGACGACACTAAAAGTTGCTCTCTACCAGCGGCCGGTAGGTCAGGTCGTGTACCACCACATCATCCGGAGCGGTGATGCAGTGGACAATCATTTTCGCGGCCGACTCCGGCAGCAGGTATTCAGGACGATCCTCGGCGCGAAAGTCCGTATCGGTTCCGCCGGGATAGACCGCCGTCACCTTCACGTTCGCCTCGCGCGCCTCCTTGATCAGGCACTTGGTGAAGCCCATCAATCCATACTTCATGGTGCAATAGGTTGAATAGTTGGGCTGCGAGGTTTTGGCGATCGTGCTGATCACATTGACGATGTGTCCGCTATTGCGTTCGGCCATTTCCTTGAGCGCCTCGCGGCTCAGCAACATTGGCGCGCGCAAATTGACGGCATACTGCTGCTCCCAATCATCCAACTGAATATCCACTACCGAAGCCTTGCGGTTGTTCAGGCCGGCATTGTTGACCAGGATATCCACCTGCCCCAGTGCATTCTTGGCCTGCCGATAGATTTCAGCCACCTGCTCCGGATCGGAAAGATCGGCCACGGCACCCATGCAACCCGTCTCGGCTTTCAGCTCTTCGAGTAGTACTTCATCGCGCCCGGTTCCAAACACTTGAAAACCCAGCGCTGCCAACTGCTTCACCAACTCGCGGCCAATCCCACGCGTCGCTCCTGTAATGAAAACCGTTCTGTTCATTTTTCTTCTCCCTAATACCGGCGGCGCCCGCCGGGACGGCCTTGCCGACCACCGCCTTGACGGTTGCCTCCCCCGCCCTGCCCGCTCGCGGAGCGGATGCTGACCTTGCGGCCGTCGAGTCGGAGGTTCTGCATGCCTTCGCGCACGGCCTTAGCGGCATCCTTGGACACCTCGAAGAAGGATTGATCGTGGCCAAGGGAAATCTCGCCGACCTGGTTTGATGGAATG
>JBDLHZ010000064.1:0-9788 GCA_039715135.1 Verrucomicrobiota bacterium | reverse complement strand
CGCCGGATTGTTCACCCCCGAACAGGCCAACCTGAAAACCGGCGCACTCACGCTCCACACCGATCGCCCCGATGGCCTGCAAGGCATTAGCGTCACCCCTGCCCTTTTCCAACGGGTGGAACGGATCATCCTGCTCGTCACCGGCGCATCCAAGCGCGAGATCATCGACACCTTGCTAAATGATCCCGAAACCATCCCCGCCGGCATGGCCCTCTCCGACCATCCCAATGTCGAGCTTTGGACGGATATCAAAAGTGGATAATGGTATGCAGTCCCGTCTTTGATATCCCCACCGGGCAACGCCGTATTTTTCGGGAATGGGACTGGAGGGCGACGCTCCGGCGGAGCCAAGGCCTGTTTCGAGGCTCCGACGGAGCGTCGCCCTCCACTCGAAACCAGCGAAGTCCCAAACAAGGCGGCAAGGCCCTGCAAAGACGGGGCGGTACGTATCACCGTTACTTGGCGGCCAGTCCAGAGGAGCCGCCTGAAGGCGGCACTACGAACCTTTTTCCATGCTTCTTATTTCTCAAAAGTGGGGGAAACTCCATTTCCCGAAACCCTTTCTAAAATTCAGAAGACCTTTTTCTTCACCCTGCAAATTTGCAGAATATCCCTTGTTTAAAGGGGATTTCATATCAAACACCCCGATAAACCCCTTCCTTCTATTGGATTTTATCGAGGAAAAACAGCATTGGCATATCCATTGCTAATAACTGCGTTCGTCTGGACTAATAAAGTTGAGGAGAGCTCAACCGGACGAAACAAGTGAAAAGTTGAAAATATATATAACGGAGAAATAAGAAAATGAAACAAGAAATGAAAAAGTCAGGCTTCACCTTGGTAGAAATCATGATCGTAGTTGCAATTATCGGTCTGCTCGCAGCAATCGGTATTCCTTCTTTCCAGAAGGCACGCGACACTTCCCGCTCCAAAGCATGTGTCAACAACCTGCGCATGATTGCTGCCGGTACTGAACAGCACATGATGGATAATAATGTGACATCAGCCACCCTGGCTGAAGCATGTGCCTACATCAAGAGTGGCGAGCCAGACTGTCCGGCTCAAGGCACCTACACCGTAGGCACCGAAACTACCGACCCGACCTGTTCTTTAGGCGGCGATCACGCCTTGGTGGTAGCAGTAGTACCGTAAGCCGCATAACATATCTCATGCAAAAACAAGGGCGTCTTTTGGCGTCCTTGTTTTGCGTCTGGACTATTCAATATTTTTTGAATGGGGGAGCACAAATCGTTTTAAACCAGGAGGTGCGCGTATCAATATGATTACCCGCAATGAACGGGACCGGGATTCTCCCGATTCCACCTCCATCCCCAAACCCCAAAAAACCGCGTCAATCAACCGAATGCTTTACTTGCTTTATCCCCTCTTGGAAATATAGTTGTCGGCATGGAAACAATACTCGAAGCATCCCAACTCCACCTAACGTTCAAGCACGGCAAGCAGCAACATAAAGTGCTGGATGATTTAAGCTTCAAGGTCGACAAGGGGAAGGTGGTCGGATTCATTGGACCGAACGGTGCAGGCAAGACAACCACGCTACATATTTTGCTCGGATTCATTTCGCCCGACTCCGGTTCGGCCACCCTGATGGGACAGGATGCAAGCACCGCCCTCTCGCGCTCGAAAATCGGCTATCTTTCCGAGCACCCCGAGTCGTACAAGTTCATGACCGGACGGGAGTATCTGGATATGACGGCCAAGCTTTTCCACATCCCGAAACCGGACAGGAAACAACGCATCGCGGAATTGCTCGAGGAGGTGGAGCTTTTGGATCACGCGCATAAAAAAATCGCGGCCTATTCCCGCGGCATGCTCCAGCGCATCGGCTTGGCGCAGGCGCTCATCAACGATCCCGAGCTGCTCATTCTCGACGAGCCAACCAACGGCCTCGATCCCATCGGCCGCATGAAGATCCGCAAACTCATCGAGCAGTTGAAGGAACAGGGCAAGACCATTTTCTTTTCATCGCACGAACTTTCTGAAATCGAAACCGTCTGCGATGAAATCATCATGATCGCCAATGGTCGGGTCATCCAACAGGGAGCGGTGGCCGATTTGGTGGCGGACAAGCCAAACCTTGAACACTATTTCCTCGAAGCCCTTCAACAAGATGCCGAACAACTGGATTGATTTTCCACCACAGAGAGCGCAGCACGGCAGAACCGCAACCGAAAAATTAAACCACGAAATACACCGAACACACGGGATCTGAACCACTAATGGACACTAATTTTCCTAACAGAAGACCGCAAAGCTAGCAAAGCCGGAGCTACTTGTCTTTGCGCGCTTTGTACTCTAAAGTCGGCATTTGAATCTCTGTGTCTCTGTGCCCTCTGTGGTAAAAAAACACACATTAGGAAGCAATATGAATAATATCATCACCATCACCCAAAGCGTCTGGCTGGAAATGATTCGTCGCAAGGACATCTACATCATCCTGACCCTGCAAGGTTTCTTCACGCTCCTACTCTCCACAATAGACGCTTTCGGCTCGGATGTCCCTTCATCCTATATAATGGATATTGGTCTGATGCTGGCCTTCCTGCTCTCCATCGCGATGTCGATCACCATGGGGGCACGGCAGTTTCCCAATGAAATCCGGTCGGGTACCATTTTCACGATCCTAACCAAACCCATCGGGCGTTTTGAGTTTCTGCTGGGGAAATGGCTGGGGCTTTGGAGCGGCATGATTGCGGCCAATGCCCTCTTCTATCTGATCGTTACAGGCGTCACCCTCTCAAAAGGGTATGCCTTCGAATTGCCCGTGCTGATCCAGGTGTTCTGCCTGCACTCCGTGCTGCTCGCCCTGATCACGGCAATCAGCCTGTTTTTCACCCTGTTCCTCACGCAAGGCGCAGGGGGAACCGCCACGGGCATCTTCGTGGTGCTTTGCTATCTCTTTGTGCCGCGAATCCCCAACCTTTTGGCCTATGAATCGGGCTGGCGCGCAACGGCATTGACCTTTATCTATTATCTATCCCCGCACCTTGAACTGTTTGATATGCGCGCCCGGGTCCTCCATGGCTGGGGAATACTCCACGGTGGAATATTCATCGGCACGATAGGCTACGGACTGTTGCTCACCACGGTGTTTCTGGGGTTCTCCTGGATCATTTTCAGGAAAAAGCACTTCTCACGAGGAGCCAACCTATGACCCGCCCAACCGCCCCGGCTCCCTTGTTGATCATTGCTATGCTCTGTGCAGCGGCAGTGGCCACCGGGGCGGCTCTGCTCTCCCGCTCTTCAAACAACGAATCCGGCACATCGACAGGCGCCATCTATATCCTTGGCCCGGCCCGTTCGCTACTTTCCGCAGGATTGTATGAAAGAGCCGATGTCTATTTCCACAAAGGAGTGCCCCACCACAGGGAAGAGGCATTCCATGGTTTCTTCCATAAGTGGAAAGAAGCGATTGTTCCGGCGGAACATGCACATGCGGAGGGACGCGAAATAGAGGAAATCATGCCATGGTTGCGGCTGGCAACCCGAAGTGACCCGCATAATATCGAAGTATACCTGGTGGCGAGCTACTGGCTGAACGGCGAGTGCCAGCGACCCGACCTTGCACAGCAGGCCATCCTCGAGGCGATTGAGAAAAACCCCTCCCGCTATGAGTTGCAATATGAAATGGGGCGCCTTCAGCTGGCCTCCAATGAGTTGGAGCTGGCCAAGGAATCGCTTGAAAAAGCATTGTCACTGATCATACGCCCCAATCAGCAAGACCCGGATCAGACCGCAATCGACCATCCATCCATTTTGATGACGTTGTCCTACTTGCACGAGGCCCTCGGAAACCAAGAAGGTGCCGTTGAAGCCACAAAGCAGTTATTAGCCCTACGACCGACTCCGCATGCTTCCGAACGACTTCAAGAACTGGAATCAGGAACACTTGACCCTACCGCCGCCGAGGCGCGCCTTGAACAACTCTTCCACAAAACGCACGAATGCGAACGCGATGACCATGATCACGACCACCATGAGGATCATGCTTCCGATTCCCACTAACTCCCAATTTGAGAGATGCAAATGAGAAAACCCGAAATAGAAGGATTCACCTTAACGGAAATCATAATCATCGTTGCAATTATCGGTCTGCTTGCAGCGTTCGGCATCCCGTCTTTTCGGCAGGCACGTATCAATTCCATCGCCAATGCCAAGGAAAAAAATATCCGAATCATTGAAGCTGCTGTTGCAAAATGGGCAGAAGAAAACAAAAAGGTTGAAGGCGATCCTGTTGCAGCATCCGACATCCACCCCTACATCGAGGGGGTCACCGATGCCGCCAGCTTGACCTCTCCAGACGGCCCCTTGACCGTCGGCTCTTCGGTCCCAACCCTTCCGGCTACCGTTGGCGATACCGCACATTATTAGAGCAACCGTGTTTTTCAGGAAAATTCAAAAACCTGACTGGAGGGACGCGTCCTCGCTGTCTACTGACGCCAGGGACGGCCTCTTTCTGGAATGCGGTGGCAACCGAAGGGCGACACCGCTCCTTACGCGCGAAAAGCGGTGTGGCGCCTCACTTCCCACCGCACTCCAAAACATTTCGGAAAACACGCCGGAAATTACGCATTACTCGTTACGCATTAGAGGGTAAAGGGTCGCCCGGTTAAGGAACGCATAATGGATAGAAGTGAGAACGGAAGGGCTAACCTGAACCCGGGAAATTGCCCGGGCGGAAACCATCGCCCCCCGCCAGCAACAGACCACACCCCGCAAGCAGGATGGAGCCGAGGACGAGCAGACCAATCGGCTTTTCGGCCAAGGCATAGGTGGTCGAACTGAAGAACATGAATGCGCAGGTGGCGGAGAAGATGATCGGGACGAGCGGATAAGCGACCACCTTATAGGGGCGCGGCGTTGCCGCATCCTTTTTCCTGAGCCGGAAGAGCGAGAGACCCGTGGCGAGAAAAAAGAGCCAAACCACCGGGGCGCTGTAGAGGATGGTATCGATGAACGATCCGGCCAGCAACACAATGGCCAAACTAAGCGCACCTTGCACCACCAATGCCGTAGCCGGCGTCCCAAATCCTGGGTGCCATTTTCCCAGCCGTTGGAAGACCCTGTGTCCCATACCAAACGCATAGGATATCCTCGCCCCCGTGAAAATCAGCCCATTTACCGCGCCAAGCGCGGAAATGCAAATTATGATCCCGATCACCCGTGCCGCCGAATCCGGCAGCACCGTGGCCACGGCATCGACCGCCACCGCCTCCGATGCCGCTAGTCCTTCAAAACCGAGTGCATGCAGGAACGCCCCGTTGATCAATAGATACAGAACCACAACAACCAATGTCCCGAGCACCAGCGAACGCGGAATGTTTTTCCGCGGCTCCTTGATTTCCGCCGCCACATAGGCCATCTCGTTCCAGCCGCCATAGGTGAACAGCACCAGGATCATCGCCAGTTCCAGACCGCCGCCCGAAAACCTTCCAAGAGATGGAACCGCTTCCGGGACCGGAGCCAGCAGGCCGGCAACAACGATAAACAGCAGGCCGGCCACCTTCACCACCGTCAACAGGTTTTGCGTCCACTTGCTTTCGCGCACACCAAGAACATTGATCGTGGTGAGCGCAACCACGGCACCGGTGGCATAGAAGGTTCCAATACCTGGAAACGGTGCATATAGCGTCGAGGCATAACGGGCAAAGACAAACGCCATCAATGCAATATCGCAGGGGCGGATGACCGCAAGCTGGCTCCATCCAAACAGGAACCCGGCCCACCGCCCGTAGGCGCGGTTGAGATAGACATAGTCGCCGCCCTGGCGCGGATAGGTGGTTGCCAACTCGGCATAGCAGAGTGCACCACATAGCGCCAACAGGCCACCCGCCAGCCAAACGGCCATCACCCCGCCCCATCCGCCCATGCAGGCCGCCACCATCGGCGTGGTTTCGTAGATCCCCGCCCCGACGATGATCCCCACAATGATGCAGGTGGAATCAAACAGCGACAGCGCTTTTGCCGGCACCCTTTTCATGGCGGCATACTACTTCCGGCCAGCGGCGGGAACAATCAATAAAACAGCTTCCGGAATTAACCGCAAAGGTGTAGAGACCGCCACCCGGCGGGAGGCGGTGCTTTGATGGTAGGGACAACGCTTTCCTCTACGAGGTGAAGCGTTCTCTACACCACTCGCGTTGCGCCTTCTTTCGCGATTATCAGAGTGCATGGGGTCAGGTCTCAAGATTCAAGATTCAAGATTTCCATCATTGTCGTGGATTTTGAGGAGGTCGTATTGCGTGGTGCGCTGGGCGGGAACCCAGCCTGCTTCGCGGATGAGGTTGATGACCTGCGCTTCGTCGACCCCATAGTCCAGGCCGGTTGCGCTCACAACCTCTTCGGTCATCAGCACCCCGCCATAGTCGTCCGCACCAAATTGGAGGGCGAGCTGCGCAACGTCCGGCCCTTCCGTCACCCACCCCGCCTGGAGGTGCGGAACATTGTCGAGCACCAGCCGGGCCATCGCGATGATGCGGAGATAGTCCACGCCGTTCTGGACGCGCGGGCATTCGAGGTCGGTATGGCTGGGCGAGAAGCTCCACGGAATGAATGCGGTAAAGCCGCCGGTGCGATCCTGCAGGTCGCGCACCTTCATTAGATGTTCAATACGCTGGGCCGTGGTTTCACCAAAGCCGTAGACCATGGTGGCCGTGGTTTTAAGGCCGAGGTCGTGGGCGGTCTCCATCACATCCAGCCATGCCTGCGACCGGGTTTTCTTCGGACTGATCCGCTCGCGAACATCGTCCACCAGGATTTCCGCGCCACCGCCCGGCAGCGACTGCAACCCGGCATCCTTCAGGCGCTGGATGCATTCGCGGATAGTAATCCCCTCCTCCTGCGCGAGGAATTCGATTTCGGTGGGCGAAAGGGAATGAATCCAGATATCGGTGTTGTCGCGGATGCCGGAGAGGCAGGCTTCGTAGTAGTCAAGCTTGAGGTCGGGATTGAGCCCGCCCTGAATCAGGATCTGCGTTGCTCCGGCCTCGGCCGCCTTCTTCACTTTTTCAACGACCTGTTCCGGCGCGAGGGCATAGCCGCTCCCGCTTCCGGGCTTGGCATGGAATGCACAGAATTTGCAACCAGTCTCGCAAATATTGGTCGTATTGAGGTTCTTGTCGAAAACATAGGTGGCCAGCTTTCCGGGAACCACCCGCTTGCGGCGAAGGTCGGCCACGTGGCCAAGCTCTTGGAAAGGAGCGGTGTCATGGAGAATGGTTGCGTCTTCCGCAGACAAACGTTCGCCGATTTCAACGCGTTTGAGAATGGAATTCCAGTTGGATGTCGAATGTTGGATGTTGGATGTTGGATGTTTCAGACCGGCATAAGCACTGTTTGTCAATACCGGCATATGGCCGTGGTTGACGAGGAACTCCTCCATCTCCTCGGCGGAAAAGAATTTCTGGCTCTGCGGCGCACCGGCCGCCTTGGCGACGCGCTCATCGAGGCTGGTGCCGCCGATGTCGTCCACGCCACTATGTGTCAACACACCGAGCAGCTTGCGATCCATGTAGTTCACCAGCATGCGCATGTGCGGAAAGTTATCGAGATAGAGACGGGTGATTGCGGCAACGCGCACCTGTCGGTCGCCGGAGGGGCCATACTTGACGCCCAGCGCCTCGCCGTTGGCCTGGAACGGCAGCGGGATCGCCGCCTGGAATCCGCTGGTTTCATCCTGAAGAGTGCGCAGCCGGGAGAGGTGGTCGATGATGTGTTCGTCTTTTTCAATGTGGCCAAAGAGCATCGTGGCATTGGTTGGCAGGCCCAGTTCGTGGGCGGTCTTGTGGACATCGAGCCACTGTTCAGCGGAAATCTTCTTGCCCGCTATCTTCTCGCGGATATCGGGGTGGAAGATTTCCGCGCCACCGCCGGAGATGGAACCGAAGCCCGTCGCCATCAGACGCTCAAGTGTTTCACGAACGGACAACCCGGCATTACCGGCAATCCAGTGAATCTCAACCGCTGTCATGCCCTGGAGCAAGACACCCGGCAGCATCTCGCGCGCGAGCGAAAAGAGCTTTTCATAGTATTCCAGATCCAGCTCGGGGATCATGCCGCCGACGATATGCAGATCGGTCAAATCCCAATTCTGCGCCTTTTCCAGATTCTTGCGGGCATCCTCCAACGTGGTGATATAGGCATCCTCCGCCCCGTCAGGCCGCCAGAACGAGCAGAGGTTGCACTTAACAACACAACGGTTGGTCGGATTGAGGTTATGGCTATGCACATAGTAGGTTTTGTTCCCGTGCCGCGTCCGGCGCACCGCATCCGCCCGCGCCATCAATTCCGCCGTCGGCATGCTTCGGAACATCTCCAGCGCCTCGGCGTCCGAGATTCGGTTGTGGATGAACTCGCTCATTAAAATCAGGCCTTGGAGTTAATTGGAACCAACTTAGGAAGCGTGGCCCAACCAAGCTCCGCAAACAGCCCGATGGCAGGCTGCTCGACCAGCTGATCTTCTGTGTAGGCGTGGCTCATAATTCGCAGAATTTAACAAATGCCCCAACCCTCCGAAACAAAGAAAACCCACACATTAAAGTGCAGGTTTTCAAAACAACTCATCGCCGGTATTTACACTCCTGGAATAGGGATCTGATAAAACTCGGAATCTTTGAGCAAATCACGAAGCTTCACGGCCAAACGTTGACGGGCATGGAAATCAAAAAACCACTCATAGCCCCGCCACGCATCATCGGAACGCAACGCTTCCTCTGGCTTAAAAACAAATAAAAACGAAACCGAGGTCTCCATTAGCATCTTATCGTTTTCAGGATCAAACTCTTTTCCCGTTTCGCTGTTGAACAATTTCAAATTACAAAAGGCCTCCCAATGCAAGAGACCATTCTTATCGCATTTGCAATCCTTGCTATTGTTTCCAAACTGGAAATTCACATATCCATGCCCTTCCATCGGCTGGTTCTCAAATCGCTCAAAACGGCTATTTAAAACAATCGACTGCAGTAGTTGAATATCTGGCTTATTCATTTTGTCCCTCCGCAGGCATGGTTGAATACCGAGATCCCATTTCCGCAAAATCCAACGGCTCGTTTACGGAGGCCTCGATGTGGAAATGGGGTTCGTGGTGATGGTGGATTTCGTTGTGGCCATCTATCTTTTCACGAAGAGTCTGAGCCACAAATTCATTCAGGGAAATCTCCTGCTGTGTTGCAATCACTACAGCAGCCTTGTGTAGCTCGGGTGTCACGCGAACATTAAACGACCCCTTAAACGCCTTATCCGGTTCTTTTCCCAGCTCTTTGCAGGTTTCCAAATAATCATCAACAGCTTGCTCGAAAGCCTCCTGAAGGGCTGCGGGTGTGTCCGCCTCGAAGTTGACCAAATCATTTACGTGCAGCAGTTGGCCAAAAAGGCAATTATCCTCAAAACTGCATTCAACCGATCCGAGATAACCCTTATAACCCATGGTTTTCATTTGATTTCCCCACATTCTTTCAGGCGCTCAAGCACTTGCTTCATTGCATATTTCTTTACGATATTTCCCGGATGGGGTTTGTGTAGCGATAGGACTTGCTCGGTTTCCTTGTGGTAAAACTTATATCGGGATCCTGAACCGCTAATCGCATCAAACCCGCAACCTTTCATGAGACGGCATAACTCATCCCACGTAAAATCCGCTGGAATGGCCGCAAATCGTTCTTTCAATTTCCCATGCCGACTCATGTATTAAGCAAACTCCTTGCCATATGCAACTGAAATGTAGTTGCAAAACCCTCTATTCACTACAACCCCATTGTTTCACTAAAATC
>JBDLHZ010000063.1:0-9820 GCA_039715135.1 Verrucomicrobiota bacterium | reverse complement strand
AGATCTCCCGGATCACCGACTGGATGCTTAGCCGCTCGGACAAGCACAAACTCTATCAACTCGGTATGCTTTTCAGCATCTGGCGCACCACCCTCCAGCAGGAAGGTTTTTGCGATGCCGTCGATGTGAACTCTGCGGTTCTCCGGTTGCTGAAGGGCAGCCGTGAAAACTGGCCGTCACTCTTGCGCGATGCCAAAAGGCTAACCTTCCGCTCCGTTCGCTGGTTCAACCCGTTCGAGGAATCGTGCGTTGCCGCGCTCAACCAGAAAATGAAGCTGCGGATCGAATCCGCATTGCCGCCCGCCCATGCCGAGGCGGCCGCAGACAGGCTCGGGCAGCAGATCCGCTCCGAAATCATGGCCGAACCCTGGGCGATTTGGGCGGAAGACCTCGGAGATGCGTTGGCGGTCGACAGTCCCGATGTGCTGCAGTTCGACGACACCGGGCGCATCTCCTTCTCCCGCTCTGCCGGAGCCTATGGCGAGATCGAAGACCTCGCGCGCCGTATTTGCTGGAACCTCCATGACCAAACCATGGAGCCGAATCGAATTGCGCTGGTGGTTCCAAATATTGGAACCGTGCAGGACATCATCCCACATGTCTTCAGCCGCTTTCAAATCCCATACTACTTCCGCCGTGGTCGCCCGGTGCTATCATCGCCCTCTGTGAAGACTTTCCTTTCATTGCTTTCATTCCCGCTCCGGCCAGAACGCGACTCACTCATTGACCTCATTCGCAACCCGGCCATCCACTTCGAAGACCGCGAGGAAACCGTGGAGCAACTGCTTGGGATGCCGCCCCTGCTGGATATTGGGCAGACTAGAAAGTCTGCCCCACATGTGGAGCAGGCTTTCCAGCCTGCTCATTCCGGGGAAGATGCCCTGAAAATCCTGAAAGACCGTATTGTCGAGCCGGACGACCATTTCAATACCGAAGCATTGAAGGCGGTGGCCGAGGCGCTTGAGGGGTTCGGCGAACAGAAAATGCCGCTACATGACCTAGTCGACCTGCTTGAGGAGTTGTTGGAAAACTCCACTGTGCGCCCACGCGACAGCCACGAGCAAGGGGTTTGGATTCTCAATCCGCACGATGCCGTCGGGTTGGATTTCGAGCTTGTGCTTTTTGCCGGACTCAACGAAGGCGAATTTCCCGGCGTGCCGCAGCAGGATGCCTTGCTCAGCGACAAGGAGCGGCATTCGCTGCGCCTGCACCTTGAAGAACAGGGGCGCCGATTGCCCAAGCTCGCGCTACCCGCTGCTGATGTCCTGTTCGGGCAGGAGTCGATCCTCTTCCTTGCCGCACTCGGCATGGCGCGCGAACAGTTGGTTCTTTCCTGTCAAGCCGTCGATCAAGAAGGCAACGAAAAGGGCGAGGGCGAATACTATCGCAAGCTCTGGAACCTCGCCGGGTGGAGTGCCCGCAATGAAATTTCCCCAAGCCCCTACGACCAGTGGCGTATAGGACAACTTGGCGATGAATCCGTCTTTTCCAACCACTTAACGGCACAGCAAGCGACGGAGCCGGAGGATCGGGTTCCCATGCCCGGCGAGTCGTTCTTGCCGGTGGTGCCGCTGCCGCTGTGCCGTGCAAAGGACGAGGCGTTGCAGGCGGCAGTGCAGAGAGGGCAGGCTTTTCGCGTGACCACGTTGGCGCGGAACGCGACTCACGATGGCCAGCCTGCTCATTCGGTAGAGCGGATTGTTGCCATGCTCAACATCGAGGCGGAGCGGGAATCGTTTCTGGAAACGCCGGTTGCTGAGCGCGAGGGTTCCGTTTATTGCGGCCATATCGGGGCGCTGAAGGAAAAGGTTGCGGATTGGTTCGAGCAGAAGAAGGAGTTGAGTCCAACGGCGCTGGAGGCGTTGGCGCAGTGCCGCTATGTATTCCTGTTGGAAAAGGTTTTTGGCCTTGAAGAACAAAGGGTTGTCGACGATACGCCCGATCCGATGGATCGCGGCACTCTGATCCACTCCATCCTGAAGGAGATCTATTCGGCCATTGCCTCCGGCGCATCGGGAGTCGATGCGCCGCGCTATTGGGCGGTCGAGACCGCTGATGGGTGGAGGAAGCGTGCCGAGGGTGGAGTCGAGGCCATTCCGCTGGCGGTTCTTGTTCCAGGGCATGAAGCCTTCGCCCGGAAGGTTGTTGGCCGCCGGCTGGATGAAGCGGCATTGGGTCACCCTGGCATTTGGGCGGCGGAGCGGGAAAAGGTGCTGGAGCAGGTGCTCAACTTTGTGCGGTACGATGTGGAAACGTGTGCCGCCGAAAACCGGTTCCCGGCCTTGTTTGAACTTGAGTTTGGCGGCGAGACCTCTGTTGATCTCGGTGAAGTCAGATTGAAGGGCAAGATTGATCGCATCGATTTGATCTTTGCCGAGACCGGGGAACTGGAAAGGTTGCGAGTACTGGACTACAAGGGAACAAGTCGTGTGCGCAGCAAGACGGAAGAATATATCGATGAAATCCTCCGCAACCTCGATTGCCAGCTTCCGGTCTACGCCTTTGCCGCACAACAGCGGTTCCTTGGCGAATTCAACACGCCTGAGGCCAATGCCGCGACCGAGGCGGGCTATCTTTTCTATCAGCGCGAGTTCAAGGAGATAGGCAAGACGTTGAAGAAGAGCCTCCTTCCCATGGATGAATCGGGAATGGTCGCGGGTTTTCTGGATACGCTGGCTGAAAATATCCGGCGGCTGAAAACCGGCGATTTTGCTGTCGATCCGCTGGTTGCGACCTATAATGATTACCAATCCATATGCCGCACCGAAGCGGTGGGACTGGATGATCTGGATTAGTTGCAACGAATGAATGTAAAGCAACGAATGTTTTAGCTGGGGCAGATTCGCTGCTTTACATTCATTCGTTGCTGAAAACTGAAAGGAACAGGAGCTATGGACATTAAACTCAACTTTTTCGGTGCGGCAAAAAACGTTACGGGCTCTTGTTATTATATCGAGGCGAACGGCGTGCGGTTGCTGGTGGATTGCGGGCTATACCAGGAACGCGACCTGAAGCCGCGCAACTGGGCGGACTTTCTGGTTCCGGCAAACACGATCGATGCCGTGCTCCTGACCCATGCGCATCTCGACCATTGCGGCCGGTTGCCGAAACTGGTGAAGGAGGGTTTCAAGGGCAAGATCTTTGCAACGGCGGCGACGGCGGAGATCGCCAACATTATCATGCTCGACTCGGCGCACATCCAGGAAGAAGACATCAAGCACAAGAAAAAGCGCCACGAACGTTCGGGAAAGAAAAGCCCGTTCCCCTACGAGCCGCTCTACACGACGGAGGATGCCGAGAAAACCAACACGATGTTCAATAAGGTGAAGTACAACGCGAAGGTCGAGATCGGCGGCGGTATCACCGCCGAGTTCCGGGAAGCCGGGCATGTGTTTGGCTCGTCCATGATCCGCGTGGCGGTGGAGCAGGGCGGCGAAACGCGCACGATCCTCTTTTCCGGCGATGTTGGCCGCTGGGATCTGCCGATCATGCGCGACCCCGCGCAATTCGAGCAGGCCGACTATGTGCTCATCGAATCGACCTATGGCGACCGCGTCCACGGCGAGGTGGCGAGCATTCCCGGCGAGCTGGAGCGGATTATCAACGAAACGCACAAGGCGGGCGGGAACGTGATTATCCCGAGCTTTTCCCTGGAGCGCACACAGGAACTGCTCTACCACCTGAATAACCTGCTGAACGAAGAGCGCATTCCGAACCTTCCCGCATTCGTGGACAGTCCGATGGCGATCAAAATCACCGAAGTGTTCAAGAAGCACCCCGAGTTGTTCGATGAGGAAACCATGGCGCAACTGAATGCGGGCGACAAGCCATGCGATTTTCCGGGGCTGACCATGTCGCGCACGGTCGACCAGTCGAAGGCGATCAAGGATGCCCCGGGCACGGCGATTATTATTGCCGGGTCGGGCATGTGTACGGGCGGGCGCGTGAAGCACCACCTCAAAGCCAACATTGGCCGCGCCGAAAGCACCATCCTGTTTGTCGGCTACCAGGCCTTCGGCACGCTGGGGCGCAGGATACTTGAAAAGCCCGAAACCGTGCGCATCTTCGGGGAAGAGCATCCGGTGGCGGCGCGCATCGAGCGCATCAACGGCTTCTCGGCGCATGCCGACCAGAACGAGCTGCACCAATGGATTTCCTCGCTCAAAACCCCGCCGCGCAAGGTATTCGTCACCCACGGCGAGGAATCGCAGGCCACCGCCTTCCGTGAGTTCCTCTCTGGCAAGACCGGTTGGGACTGCGTTGTGCCCGAATACGAGCAGGAAGTGGTGCTGGGATAGAATTTCGAATATCGAACAAGGAATTACGAATGTCGAAGGGTTTACTTCTTCATTCTCCGGTTCCTTGATCGAAATTCATCGGTTCAATCGCCTCTATTGAGGCGATTATGCCCTTTCGGGAAGACCCCTGTTTCTGTATGTTCCCCCCTTGATTTTGGTTCATGTTCCGGTTGCGGGAAGAGGTCGCTAGCGCCCAAACCGCTTTCCGCCTATCGGCGGTGAAGCGGTACTACACGGAAAAGGGTGTAGCAACGCTTCACCCCGAAGGGGAATGCGTTTTCCGGGAATGGCTCAGGAACCTTGATTTTCAACGTTTTGAACAGGATGGGGATTTTGGGAATGAAACGGTTTTTTGTGATTTGCGCGGCTCTGCTTGCGGGCGGTGCGATGGCATTCGGCTACACGAATATACTTGAGAACGGCGACAGCCGAACAATTACCAATGGCTGGGATGCCAGTGGCGATATGACCATTGGTGGAACCACCCCCAGCAATACGCTGATTATCGCTGCCGGAGGTTCGTTGACCAACGCCAATGCCTATGTAGGCGCACAGGCCGGAGCATCGGACAACACGGTGGATGTCTCGGGTGCCAGTGCCGAGTGGATCAACACTGGCACACTTCAAGTTGGTGCCGCCGGAAACTCGAACAACTCGGTGTCGGTGTCCGATGGCGGAACCGTAACCGCCAGCAATCTTGTGGTTTCTGCCGATAACGCCTTCAACCTGAATACGAACGGCACCCTTGGAATCGGCGGAGCCTTCAATGCAGGGCAGAGCGGATTCAACTGGAACGATGGCGGCAACCTTTCCGTGGGCGGCGATCTGACGGGTATGGACGAGTTGGATGGAACCAATAAGACGCTAACGCTTAACGGTGGCGCATGGGACAATGGAACGAACGAGCTAGTCATAGGGCTAACCGGCTTGGGTAATAGCGTAACGGTCACGAATTCCGGATACGTTTCGGTTGGCGGGCTGACAGTTGCCACAGGCAACGAGTTTAATCTAAACAACGGCGGTATGCTTGCTGTCTCCGGAATTTTGGATGCGAACCAAGCGGGTGATTTTAATTGGGGAGATGGAGGTAGCCTTGAAATCAGCGGATCGCTGGTGAACATGGCTGAAATCAGCGGATCGAACAAAACCTTGACCTTTGTCGACGGGGGTTCAATGGACACCGGCACCAACGTTTTTGTATTAGGTGCCGGTCTTTCTACCGACAATACCGTGAATCTCTACACCAACAGCAGTCTGGTTACGGCTGAAGCCCGAATCGGTGTCAATGAAGTATCGAAACGCAATAAAGTTATTGTGTCGGGCGCGGGGGCGCAGTGGGACAATGCTGGGTCATTGTTCGTGGGTGATATCGGAACGCACAACGAACTAACCATTTCCACGAGTGGCCGGGTGGATACGGTTCGCGGTGTAATAGGCTCCAATCAATCCGCAGGCAACAACGAGGTAACCGTGGGCGGAACGAATGCCCTGCTGAACATCGCCGGCGATCTTTTTGTAGGTGAAAACGGCGACAACAACACCCTGACGATCAATGCCAACGGCACGGTCAGCAACCAGAATGGCTTTGTTGGATATAGTGTAGATGCCATTGGCAACCAGGTGGAGGTCAGCGGAGCGGACGCTCTATGGGTTAACCAAAACAATTTAATAATAGGGGCGGAAGGAAACAGCGGAAATGAGGTGACGGTATCAGCTGGTGGTTTGGTACAGGCGGATACGCTGGTGATCCAGGATGGAAACGGATTCAATCTGGATGGTGGCGGCACGCTACGCATGACCGGACTTTTCGATGTTTCCACTGAAGAGGTGGAGAATCTTCAATGGAACGCAGGCGGCAATCTTTCCGTTGGTGGTGCACTTTTGGGCATCACGAATGTGACGGCAGGCCGGGTGTTGACGCTGGATGGAACCGGAGCAACGTGGGATTTGGGCGATGCCGATATTCGGGTCGGTGGTGATGGCGTTTCGGATTCCACGCTGGTTTCGACTAACGGGGCAATCGTCAGCGCGGCCAACCTTTATGCGGAAGGTTCCGATAACGCCGTGAATGTCGAGTCGAATGCGTGGCTGCTGGTTGGCGATGGTGCTGATGAAAGCGTTTTGACTGAAGGCGGTGCGATGGTTGCTTCCGCGAATAGCGCATTGCTGGTTGTGGATGATTACGCTTCGGTAAACATTGCCGAGACGCTGCAGATCGGCGCAAGCAGCACCGAAACGGGAACAGTATCGGTAGCCAATAACGGCACGATCACAGCCGGGGACTTGGATGTCTTTGATGCCAACAGCGCTTTCAATCTGGAAAACGGCGGCACATTGGTGATGACCGGCGATTTCGATGCAACTCCTGGACAAGGTTTTAACTGGAAGAATGGCGGCACGTTGACGGTTAATCAAACGCTCACGTTTGCCAATGATCTTGCCGGCACGAATAAAACGTTGAATATCGATGGTGGCTCGTGGGATCGCGGTGGCAACCTTCAGGTCAATGGAGCCGGGAATACGCTGGCAATCCTGAACGGCGGCGGAGTGACCAATAATGCGGGGTATGTCATTGGCTCCAACAACACGGTTATGGTTTCCGGCAGCGGTTCGGGCTGGTTGAACAACGGCGCGCTAAACATCACCAATTCCGGCAATAGCGTTACCGTCGACTCCGGCGGCAAGGTAACGGCCGATTCGCTGAACATTACAGACGGAAACGATTTCAACCTGAATAGCGGCGGCACACTGGCCATGACCGATGGTTTCGACGTTTCGGCACAGACCAATCTGACTTGGGATAAGGGCGGCAACCTTTCCGTCGGTGGTGTGTTGTCGGGCATCACGAACCTGAGCGACGGGCGGGTGCTGACACTGGATGGAACCGGAGCAACATGGGATCTGGCCGACACCGATATCATGGTTGGCGGTGATGGAGTTTCTGGCTCCACGCTGGTTTCGACCAACGGTGCAATCGTCAGTGCGGCAAACCTTTATGTGGAAGGTTCCGGCAATGTCGTGAACGTTGGATCGAATACATGGCTGTTGGTCGGCGATGGTGCGGCTACAAATACCCTGGCCAATGGCGGCGCGATGGTTGCTTCCACGAATGGTGCCTTGCTGGCAGTGGATGATTTCGCTTCGGTAGACATTGCCGAGATCCTAAAGGTTGGGGCGAGCGCTATGGAAACCGGAACAGTATCTGTAGCCAATGGTGGCACGATCACGGCGGGTAGTCTGGATATTTTCGACGACAACAGCACTTTCAATCTGGACAATGGCGGTACGTTGGCGATGACCGGCGATTTCGATGTTTCCGATTATATCAATCTCAGCTTCACCAACCTGAACTGGAACGATGGCGGCAAGCTGGTTATATTGGACAGCGACCTTTCAGGAATATCCAGCCTGTCCGGTTCCAATAAAGCCATCACCATCGAGGGCGGCACTTGGCTGAACACGGATCCGCTTTCCATTGATGGATTTAATAGCCAGCTTGTGGTTTCCAGCAACAGCCTGGTGACCAGTGTCGGTGGCTCAATCGGCACCACGACAAATGACAACGGCAATTCGGTCGCGGTTCGCGGAGAAAATGCGGCCTGGCAGAATTCGGGTAATCTTTATGTCGGTCAGGCTGGTTCGGACAATAGCCTGTTGATAGAGGGCGGCGGTTTTGTAAACAGCACGACGGGATATATCGGGTTCGCTTCTACGGCATCGAGCAATACCGTTACGGTCGGTGGTTCAAATTCGCAATGGATCGTTGGTACGGATTTGTTTGTTGGCCGTTCCGGTTCCAACAACACGCTGACGGTTGAAGATTCTGGATATGTTTCGGCGGGCAACAACCTGTTTGTGCAAAACGATGGCGCACTGAATCTGGCAACAACCAACGACGCGATTTATGTTGGAAACAACATGATCGTCGCCGATTCGGAGGTTAAGGGCAAAGGCACCGTGCAGTTTAGCACCAATGATGTAGCGAATGTGTTGTCGATCAGCGGAACCAACAGTGTGATAGGGGCGGATGTTGTGTTTGATGCCGGGGGCGGTACTGACACCGTGAACGTGGCGGATTGGGAGTTCAAGGTTACGGGCAACGAAACAAACCAGTATGTCGGCTTCGAGAACCTGACCATTACGAATGGTACCTTGGCGGGTGGCGGAACCCTGGATGCTTTCGGCAAGATAGTGGTTTCCGGCGGCTGGATCGCTCCCCGTGACGAGGATCTGGTTATCAAGGGTGACTTCGAGGTGGCGGGCAATGCCATTCTGCAAGTGACCGCAGGGGAAGGTAGCCTGCGTGTAGCGGATGTCGGTCTGAACCTCACCAATATGTCGGCGGAAGTGACGGTTCTCGGCACGAATGGATTTGATGCTGTCATCTTAACCGCAGATGGCGGATTGGATGGTGCTTTTGCAGAAACCAACTTCATCGAGCATTTCCTGTTGTATGATTTTTCTCTGACCAATGACACAGCAACCACAGTGAAGGTGGTGTCGGAAGCCGCGTTGGACGGGGATATTGGCTCGGCGATGGCGTATAGTGGTATCCAGGGGATCCGCGCGGGCTTCAATGGAATGCAGAACGCGGCTTTTGTCCGCACTAAGCAAATGCGCCGCAATTCGGTGGCGACGGATCATGCCATTTCGAGCGAGGCCTATTTAATGTCGGATCCCGACACGCCTGCAGGCCCCCAGGGACCGGGCGACAAGAACACCATCTTCGGCATGCACTTCTGGGCGGAACAGTTCAGCGGGCAGGGCGACTACGACGCCATGGGTGTTTCGGATGGCTATACGCTCAACAACAACGGAACGACCTTTGGGTTCGACAAGCTGTTCGGCGACTCGCTGGTGGCGGGCATCAACTATACCTATGCGCGCAGTGCCGCCTCGATGACGGGTGGCGGCCGGATGGATACCGAGACCTACTGGCTGGGGCTCTATGGCGAATGGTTCGGCAAGAACGATTTCTATCTGGAAGGTTTGGTCGGCTACGGTTGGTCGGACTACGATACCGTGCGGCGCGAAGGTGGCTACGAAGGCATCGCCGGCTTCGAGGGCAGCGATGTTGGCGGGCACGTTGAAGCCGGGAAATATCTCCACTACGGCAACTGGGCGATGGCTCCCTATGCCGGGCTGAACTATCTCTGGATCAAGTCGGATGCCTACACGGAGGAGAGCGAGAATCCAATCGATGTCGATGGACAGGAGGCGGCCTCGCTGGAGGCGGCGGTAGGCGTCAAGTTGCGCAACCGCTTCGACACAAAGGCCGGGCGCTTCCAGACCGCCGGCTATGTCGAATGGACATACGACTTCATCAACGACGAAATCGAATCATCCCTGGACAACGGGAAATTCTCGGTTGAAACCGCCCGCATTGCACCGGACGAAAGCTTGATCAACGCCGGTATTGGCTTCTCGTGGATCTGCACCGACTACCTTGAAATCGGCGTTGGCTACGACGGCCGCTTCAACGAAAACTACGAAGAGCACATGGGCTCCGCCATGCTTGATGT
>JBDLHZ010000062.1:0-9902 GCA_039715135.1 Verrucomicrobiota bacterium | reverse complement strand
CGGCTCTTGCGCAGGATAGCATTGTATTTAAAAACGGCGATGTGTTGACGGGCACGATTCTTAAGCAGGATGCCGAGCACGTGCAGTTTGAAACCGGATCGTTTGGCGCCGTAAACCTGAAGACCTCCGATATTGCGGAAATCCGCCCCGGCACCCTGGAACCCGGCGAAGTGGCGGTTCCGGCCGAGGCCGTTGCGCCGGAACCCGCGCCAGAGGCGGCAGTTAGTTTATCCCAATTGTATTCGGATTTATTCTCCAAGGAGCCCGTGCCACAAGCAGCAGCCACGCCGGAGCTCGCACCCGCACCGCAGGCCACCCCGCCGACACCAGCTCCACCTGTGGCCCCACCAAAGGCTCCGAACAAATGGACCGGCCAAGCCGGCTTGGCGATCGCCATGCGCGAAAAGACCTATTCGAATTCCAGCGGGGTCTATAACGAAGAGGATTTCGAGACCTACCGTCTCTATGGACATATCAACTGGAAGGGCGAAAAAAACAACCTGAACTGGAATTGGAACTACCGCTACAGTGAAGACGAAACAAGGAAGCGGGACGACTACCTCAACATCACTCAAAAATTCAACCACCACTTTAAGGGCGGCTATTATGCGGAAGCCAAAACCGTGTACCAGCGCGACTACAACCGCCGCATTGACAGCGAATACCTGCAAACCGCGGAAATAGGAAAGAAGTGGCTCCAGAAACCCAGGTTTAAATTCTCCACCTCCATCGGGGGGGCCTACCATCAATACGAAAGAAGCTTGACGGGGGAAACAGTTCGCACGAGCGAACCCAAGCTCATCTTCGACGAGTCGATAGAGTGGACGCTGGTCAACTCGCTAAAGCTGTTCCAGAAATACACCCATCTGGGCGGTATGGAAAAATACCACCTTGTCTTTACGAGCGGGTTGGAGAACAAGCTGGTCCGTGATGTTTTCCTGCGGCTGGAATACCGCCTCGACCGCGATACCGAAACAACCTACGACGACAGGGGCTACTACGACAAGGCCCTGCTCACCAGCCTACTCTACAAGTTCTAAAAAAAAGCGGCCAGCCAGCCGCTTTTTTCATTGATACCTCTTTCCGGTTCAGCGCCGCTTTTTCCAGCGCCGGAACCCCCACCAACCCAGCAGGAACACCCCGGCAACCACGACCATGGCAATGGTGTCGCTCGGGGCGGGAGCACATACGGGAACTGTCGGAATCGGATCCATGGTTTCGTGGCATGGGCTTCCAGCCCATGGAAACACGGGCAAGATGCCCGTGCCACACCTCGGTTAGCTAACCTCGACGAGCTCCAGCTCGAAGTTCAGGTTCTGGCCCGCCAGCGGATGGTTGGCATCGATCGTGATGGTGGCATCGGCCACGGCGGTGATCTGCACGGGAACCGGCTGCCCCTGCGGTCCTTGCATCTGCAAGCCCATGCCTACCTCCGGCTCAAGACCCTCGGGCAACTGCGCCCGTTCAAACTCCATCACCATCTCTTCGCGTTTTTCGCCATAGGCTTCGGCCACGGGGATGTGGATCGACTTCTTTTCGCCTACGGCCATATCCTTCACACCGGTCTCGAAGCCGGGAATGACCATGCCCGCACCCATTTCGAATTCGAGTGGATCGCGTCCGGCGGAGGAATCAAACTGGTTTCCGTCATCCAGGGTTCCGGTGTAGTGAATCTTAACCTTCTGTCCGTTTTCAATCATAATGCTTCCTTTCTGTTAATTTTAGATTTTCGAGTTTGGATTTTTGATTTGAGGAACTCCCCGCTTCGCCAAGGCTTCGCAGGGCAAGCAAACGGCGTTGGCCTTTCATTGTAGAAGCTGTCGCAGACCCGAAAATCGGAACCCAGCAGTCAAAATTCAAAAATCAATTGAAGCGGCACATTACAGGCGCGCGATTGGATGACAAGATTATTTCCGCTTCCAACGTTTCGGTGCTTTTTCAATCGACTGGAACCCACCCTTGCCGCAACGCTTCCCGACGGAGGCGATGGCGAGGCGGGCGGTGGAAAAGGCGGCCTGCAGGTTATAGCCGCCGGTCGGCCCATCGATATCGAGCACCTCGCCGGCAAAATAGAGTCCAGGGCATTTTTTCGACTCCATGGTCTGGTTGTCGATTTCATCCAGAGCCACGCCCCCTACCGTCACCATGGCCTCCTTGATGGATCGGGTTCGCAACGGCTCGACCTCTTCGGTTCCTCCGTTCCCCAACCTAATCCGCAAAATGCAATCCTTCAGGTTCCTTCGGGCCATGATGCGGCTGGCATCGGTGATGGCCGTTCCGCCAATGCCCCATTTTTCGATCTCGTAAACCCCACGCGTCTCCGCAACCTTTTTGCCGCCCAAGACAATCTCCACCTCCACTTTTTGATGGATCGTTCCGACGCGCCCCTTGACCACCTTCGGGTCGACCTCGAAACCAACCAGCCCCGGGCGATACGGAACGACCGAATGGCCCAGCTTCTTCGCCCATTCCTGCCCGTCGCCGACCGAGCCGGTCTTGGGATAGCTGGTGCCGCCGGTGGCGACCAGCACATAGGTTCCCTCCACCACGAAGTTGCCGGTGGCCACCCGGAAACCCTTTTCGGTTTTCTCCAATGCCTGGACCGTTGAAGAACAGGCCAGCGATATGTTCCGGTCGCGCAATTGATCGGAGAAAAGATTGAGTACATCCGATGCCCGCTCGGTGTGGGGATAAACCTTGTTCCCGGTCTTCACAACGGTCTTAAGCCCATTCGCCGCAAACCAGCGCTGGAGCATGGAGGGATCGAATGCCCGGATGGCCGGTACGAGAAACGGCCCGACCGGTTCGCCAAACATTTGCAGCATCCGCTCTCCGGAAATATTGGTGGTCAAATTGCAGCGTGCATTGCCGCACATGAGCAGCTTGCGCCCCGGCTTGTGCTTGCGTTCGAGCACCAAGGCCTTCAGCCCCAACTCTCCCGCCGCAACCCCTGCCATCAGGCCGGCCGCCCCGCCACCAACAATAATCAGATCTGTTTTACCCATGGACAGCCATGAAAGCAGAACCTATATTGTTTTCCAATCAAGGAGTCTCCATGAAATTCAATACCGTCCTCGCGCTAGCTCTTGCCACTGGAATCCTCTCTGGATGCTCCAGCATGAAAGCAACCTCCGAACACGACCGGGAATTCGACTTTGGCAAGATCCAGACCTACCAATGGATCGACGGACCGGAAGAGATTCCCGACACCGCCGACACCTACATCAACGAGGATATCCAGAAGGCATTGGATGCCGAGCTGGCCAACCGGGGGCTGCAGCAGACATCGGACGAAAACGCTGCGGATGTGCAAGTGGCCTACTATATCAAACTACAGGAACATCAGGAATATGCATCGGTCGGCATGGGCGAGCGCGAGTTTCCCCGCGGTTTTATCTACAGCCGTGAAAACAGCACATGGGGCCATGCCGAACAGGATCCCGACCTGAACGCCTATACCGTCGAAATCGGAAAGTTGACCGTGCTGATATATGATGCCGATACCGGCAAGCGGATCTGGCGGGGCAACCTGCAAACCGAGATCGACCGATCCCGACCGCAAGACAAGCAACAAGCCCATATCCGCGCCGCCGCAAAAAAGCTAATCGCCCGCCTTCCGGCCACCACCGATTAAACAAGCCCTTTACACCAGATGGATGGTGGTGCGGGGAAAGGGCAAAAGACAGAGTGTCTACTTGCTGCTCACCAGAATGGGTGCTTTGGCAAGATCGGCATAAAACATCCTTCCCCAAAGCCTATATTTTAGGAAATTATCCATATTTAAAGGTCAAATCAGCAAAAACGTACTATTTGAGATTAAATCTTCCTATTCCATTCCTCGCCTTCCCGCTAGGGTGCCGGACATATTTAGGAGTAGCATGAAGAGACTTATGACAACATTGGCGGATGGAACCGAATTTGCGGTTGTGGCCGAATTGACTGCGGGGCGGGGCTATAAGTTCGCACCCATCCAGAAATTCCTGGAGGCGCACAAGGCCTCCGGCGGGAAGGACATTCCTGAAGGATTCAACTTTACCGGCGTTACCCTGCCGCAGAACCCGGGCGGTATTTCGAACCTTGATCCGTCGGACGTGCTGGCACAGCTCGCCACGACCGATCTGCTGGACGAGCTAGACTTCATCCCGCACATCAGCTGCAAGGACCACAACAAGTCCGCACTCAACTCGATGCTGATCGGCTACAAGCAGCGCGGTGTCCGAAACGTACTGGCGCTGACGGGTGACAAGCCGGTCTCCGCGAAAGGGGTGTTCGAACTTGAGGCGGTAGGGCTGCTCCAACTGATCAGCAGAATGAACCGCAAGGAACTGCTGGGCCGTTCGGCGGAAACCCTGGACCAGGCCCAGCAAATCTTTGCCAGCGCAGCGGTATCGCCCTTCAAGTACTCGGAAGCGTCCCAGATGCAGCAATACTACAAGATGGAGAAGAAGGTGGCCTGCGGCGCGCGCTATCTCATTACCCAAGTAGGCTGGGATTGGAAAAAGTCGCTTGAACTCAAGTTCTACATGGAGGAGGCCAAGCTCAATGTCCCCATTCTTGGAAACGTCTATTTCCTGACCACGACCAACGCCGCTCCAAGATTAATGAATACCGGCAAACTGCCGGGTTGCTATGTTAGCGACGAATTCCTGGCCAAGCTCAAGTCGGAAACACTTGAAGAGCACATGGAACGCTGCTCCCAGCAGGTGGCTATGTACAAGTCGATGGGCTACGCCGGAATCGACCTGGGCGGAGTGCATGACTATGAAACCTTCTGCACCATCCTCAAGCGCGCGGCGGAAATCGGCGAAGAGTGGATCAAGGCCCAGGACAACCTCTGCTGGCCGCCGCAGGAAAATGCCTTCTACCTCTACGACCCGAAGGGCGAACGCCAAGAGCTGGGGCCGGAAAAAAGGTCCATGCACCAGCGCTGGTTCGACTTCATGCACAAAGCCTTGCTGGATCCCGACCACAAAGGCTTCCATGGAATGAAGAAAACCATGGAGCTGGCCGGGGCGAAAAAGAAACCCGATGGGTTTGCCGCCCGCTCATTCTACGCCATGGAGCGCATCGCCAAGCATGCGGCCTTCGAATGCGAGCATTGCGGCGACTGCTACCTATACGAAAACTTTGGACAGTGCACGCTGGGCGGGTGCGCCAAGGGATTGGCCAACTCCCCTTGCGGGGATGCCAAGCCGGACGGAACCTGCGGCAACGAGGAAGGGTTGCTTTGCAAGGGCGAATATATCTACCTCGCGGCAAAGGCGGAGGAAGGTGGACTGGCGCGTTTGCGCAAGACCGTCAACAATCCACGCATTGCACCATTGGAACATACATCATCGATACTCAACTATCTGTTTGGAAAGGACCATACTATGAAAAATGCAATCATCAACATTGGCGAAGACATCCACGCTTCCATCCCGAAACACGGCGCAGTAATGCGCGAACTCCACGCCCTCGGCGAAGGGGCCTATGAAAACGACAGCCCGCAACTCGACTATGTACGTGCGCTGATCGAAAAACAGGCCGAAGAAGGCGCCGACTATCTTGCCATCAACGTCGATGCCTTTGGCGAATCCGATCCCCAGTTGTCGGTCGACATCATGGTTGAATACGTAAAACTCGTCCGCAAGTGGGGCGGCACGGTTCCGGCCTGCATCGACAGCTCCGACGACAATGTGCTGATCGCCGGCCTGAAGGAGTGGTACAACACCGACGACCCCGTCACGCCCCCCTTGGTCAATTCGATCAAGACCTACTCCGCCGATGCAATGATGCCGCTGAAAAAGGAATACGATTTTTCCTTCATCGGCCTGCTCATGAGCGAGGAAGCGGCTACTCCGGGCGCTACGCAGAGCGTCGACGAGCTGGTTGCGTTGGCGAAGGAGATTTTTGAAAAGGCCATGGCGCACGGCTTCAAGCCGGAGGAGATTTTCTTCGACTCCACCGTCTTCCCGCTGGCGATCGACATGCCGATGCAACCGGGTGTTCCGGGCTATACCTACCGTGCCTTCGAAACCATTAAGGCCATCAAGAACGATCCGGCCATGGAAGGGGTGCACTTCTCGATGGGTGTCAGCAACAGTTGCCGCGACCTGCCCGGCCGCAAGATCGGCATTTGCCGCGCCTATGTCGAGAAGGCCATGGAATACGGCTTGGACGCCGGCATTGTCAATGCTGCCCACAAATACGGCACCAAGCCCGCCGACCCCAAACTGGTTGAACTCGTTTCCGCCTATGCCGCAATGGATGGCGACATGGACAAGACCAACGACGCCATCGAACTCATGGGCGAATTCTGCGACAGCTGCAGGAAGTAAAACAGGAACCACGAAATACACTAAATACACGAAAGGGATAGTGATTTTTGCTTTCGTGTGATTCGTGTATTTCGTGGTTGAAACATTCTATTAGAAACGGAGAACATCATGAAACTCGACCCAACCAAAATGGCGGATTGGCAGATTGCCGAGGCTGCGGAAGAAAACATTAAACCCATCCAGCAGATTGGCGAAAAGCTTGGCCTGCAGGAAGGCGAACTCATTCCCATGGGGCGCAACGTCGCCAAGATCGACTACACCAAGACCTGGAACCGCGTGAAGGATCTCCCGGTCGGCAAATATGTCGACGTAACGGCCATCACCCCCACCCCGCTCGGCGAAGGCAAAACCACCACCTCCATGGGGCTCGTCGAAGGCCTGGGCGTCATCGGCAAGAAGCCGGTCGGCGCCATCCGCCAGCCCAGCAGCGGCCCCACCTTCAACATCAAGGGATCGGCGGCCGGCGGCGGCCTTGCGCAGTGCATTCCGCTCGCACCCTTCTCACTCGGCCTCACCGGCGACATCGACGCCATCACCAATGCGCACAACCTCGCCATGGTGGCGCTCACCGCACGCATGCAGCACGAGCGCAACTATGACGACGAGCGCCTGAAGAAAATCGGGATCAAACGACTGGATGTCGATCCCGACCGCGTACAGCTTAAGTGGGCGATGGATTTCTGCGCCCAGTCGCTGCGCAACATTACCATCGGCAAGGGCGGCAAGATGGACGGCTATGAAATGGAGTCCGGTTTCCAGATCACCGTTTCCAGCGAAATCATGGCCATCCTCGCGGTCGCCAGCAGCCTAAAGGATATGCGCGAACGCATCAGTAAGATGGTTGTGGCCTACAGCCGCAGTGGCGCGGAAGTCACCACCGCCGACCTCGAAGTGGACGGCGCCATGACCGCGTTGATGGTCGAGGCACTCAACCCCAACCTGGTCCAGAGCATAGAAGGCAACCCGGTCTTCGTGCATGCGGGGCCCTTCGCCAACATCGCCATTGGCCAAAGTTCGGTGATTGCCGACATGCTCGGCATCCGCATGGGTGAATACCTCGTGACTGAAAGCGGGTTCGGCGCGGATATCGGCTACGAAAAATTCTGGAACCTCAAGTGCCGCTACTCCGGACTCAAGCCCGATGCCGTCGTACTCGTCGCCACCGTACGTGCGCTCAAGATGCATGGTGGAGGCCCCGAAGTAAAACCGGGCAAGCCACTCGACTCCGCCTACACCGAGGAAAACCTCGAACTGCTGGAAAAAGGCTGCTCCAACCTGATCGCGCATATTGAAACCGTGAAAAAGAGTGGCGCCAATCCCGTCGTCTGCATCAACGGTTTCTATACCGACACCCCGGCCGAGCACGACCTCGTCCGGCGCATCACCGAAGAAAACGGCGCGCGCTGCGCGGTTTCCGAACACTGGCTCAAGGGCGGCGAAGGCGCGGTCGAACTCGCCGAAGCCGTCGTGGAAGCCTGCGAAGAGGAAAACACCTTCGAGCACCTCTACGACCTCGACCTCCCGCTCAAGGAGCGCGTCGAAAAGATCGCCACCGAAATCTACGGGGCCGACGGCGTCGAATGGTCGCCCGAAGCCGAGAAAAAGATCAACCTGTTCCAGAGCGATCCCGAAGTTGCGCAAATGGGCATGTGCATGGTCAAGACCCACCTGAGCCTCTCGCACGATCCCGACCTGAAGGGTGCGCCCAAGGGCTGGACACTTCCGATCCGCGACGTGCTGATCTACAAGGGCGCGGGCTTTGTCGTACCGGTCGCCGGAGCAATCAAGCTTCTGCCCGGCACCGGCTCCAACCCCGGCTTCCGCCAGATCGACGTGGATGTGGAGACCGGCAAGGTGACCGGATTGTTTTAGGCGGAAGCACACGAAACAGCGAAAACCATAGGAAGTACGCGGAAAGACCTGCCTGCACAGCAAGATTGTGCCATTTTTCAGCCCATTTACTCTATTTATGGATTGAATTATTAGGTCAAATACGCATTCTAGAATTTTAAACCCCATAACAAACGGAGAAAAAACATGGCCAAAAACGACGCATTATACGAAGCGGTTCTGAAAGGTAAGCGCAAGGATGTTTCGACCATCGTCCTGGAAGAAGTTGAAAAGGGCACCAACGTTGCAGAGATCTTGATGGACTCCATGATTCCCGCCATGGCGGAAATCGGCGACCGTTTTTCGCGCAACGAAGCCTATGTGCCGGAAATGCTGATTGCCGCCCGCGCCATGCAGGCCGGACTGGATATTCTCGATCCGCTTCTGGCGGAAGCCGGACACGAGCCGATCGGCAAGGTAGCCATCGGAACCGTCAAAGGCGACCTCCACGACATCGGCAAGAACCTCGTGGCCATGATGCTCAAGGGCGCCGGCTTCGAAGTGATGGATCTCGGCGTCGATTGCGACCTGGCGAAATATTCGGAAGCCGTGGACAACGGTGCCCAGATCGTGTTGCTCAGCGCGTTGCTCACCACCACCATGCCCTACATGAAGGAAGTGGTTGAAGGCCTCAAGGATTCCCCCGCGAAAATCCTGATCGGCGGCGCGCCCGTCACCCAGGAATATGCCGATGAAATCGGAGCCGACGGATATTCCGACGACGCCAACACGGCCGTGAAAGCCGCGAAGGTCGTTCTGGGCATTGCGGCCTAGTTAACGTACAGCGTTTTGCTGACAAGAGCCGTCGCCTAGCGGCGGCTTTTATTCGCTACACCAAAAGGACAGCTTTGGTACAGTATCATGGCAATAAGCATTAACTTTGACGGCAAGACCGTAGAGGTTGACTCCAACAGCGAACTCTCTGTATTGGAACTGGCGCGCGAAGCCGGACAAAACATTGAAGCCAAGTGCGGCGGCAAGGGATCGTGCGGCCGTTGCAACGTCCTGCTTGGCGAAGGCCGCTACCGCGTCTTCGACGAGGAGATCGATATTCAGCCCGAGCAGCGACGCGAGGTGCTTTCGTGCCAAGCCTATGTACTGGGCGATACCGCCGAAATCTTCCTCCCCCGCGCTTCCGTCATTTCGTTCGCGGGAGCCCGCATCGCCGACGAGATGGATATTCCGGAGCATACCTTTGCCCCGCGTTTCCCCAAAGGGTACGGCCTGGCCATCGATATTGGAACCACCACCGTCGTTGCGGCGTTGCTCAATCTTGAAACCGGCGAAACGCTCGGGCGCGAATCGCTCTACAACCAGCAGATCCTCAAGGCCGACGACGTCGTCTCGCGCATTTCGTTGTGCAGCGAACCCGGCAACCTCGAAGCACTGAAGGAACTGGTGATCGACCATACCCTCAACCCGCTCATCCACAAACTCTGCGCCGACCACGGCATCGACAAGACCGACATTGTCCACCTCGCGGTTTCCGGCAACACCGTGATGATGCATATCTTCTACGGCGTCTCGCCGGTTAGCATCGGCGTACTCCCCTTCGAGCCGGTCAGCCGGACCTTTGAATGCGCGGCCAGCGAGTTGGGGATCGACACCCACCCCGCTGCTGTCGTCGAAGCCATCCCCGCCATCTCGGGCTATGTCGGCGGCGACATTACCTCCGACCTCCATGTGGCCAAG
>JBDLHZ010000061.1:0-9951 GCA_039715135.1 Verrucomicrobiota bacterium | reverse complement strand
GTCGAGCTGGAGATGTCTGTCGAGGTTTTCTTAAGCGATATGTTGGACTCGAAGCAGTAGCCTCTTACATGCCAATTGTCACGGCGCTGGGGCTGGCGCGGTCGATCCCCTGATGATAAGTTCTGGTTTTATAAAAAGGGTTTGAGGGCGCCTGTTGCGATTCTCTACCCGTTCTTTGAGAATCTCGGCGGCCATGCGCCCCATTTGGTAGAAGTCCTGCTTGATGGTCGTCAGGGAGGCCTTGATGTCTGCGGATTGGTCGATGTTGTCATAGCCGGCGATCGAGATGTCTTCCGGCACGCGTATTCCGCGGGCGGAAAGGTGGCTTTTGACGGCTAGGGCCATGTCGTCGTTTGAGAAGAAGATGGCGGTGGGCGGTTCTGGAAGGGAGAGTAGCCGGTCTGTACATGCAACTGCCTCTTCCCGGGGATGCGGAGAAATAGAACTCTTGAGCACCATGATTCCTTCCGGCCAGAGGGGAAGGTTGTTGCCCAGCATGCCTTGCACGAAGCCCGCCTGACGGTCCCGCAAGCTGGAGCGATCAACCGGCCGGGTGATATAGGCGATGCGCCTGTGTCCCAGCCCCGCCAGATGGTCGACCATCATTCGACCGCCTTCTATATTGTTGGTCACGGAAAAATCCAGCTTGGTGTCATAGGGATAGCTGTCTATTAGAACCAAGGGGAAGTTGTTCTCGTTCAGGCGGTTGAGTTCTTCGAGAATGGGTTCTTTCTGATCGAATGTGACGATGAAACCGCCGATTGCCTCGTCGGTATCGCGTCGCAGGAGATCGGCTTTTTCCTCAAAGGTACGATAAAAGGCTACTCCGACATGGTATCCCGCTTCATCGAGCCCGTCGTGCATGGCGGACAAGACATCGTGGTGGACGATGATATCGCGGGCCAAGGCCGGGCAGATGTATTTGATAACGCTTCCTTTTACGCTCCCGTTCTTGGTTCGTGCCGCCACAAAGGTTCCCTGTCCCCGTCGCCGCTCAAGCAGGCCTTCGTCCGCAAGGCCGGTCAAGCCTTTGCTTATTGTGAGCCGGCTCAGGCCGAGTTTTTTTTCCAGATCCCGTTCCGAGGGGAGCTTGTGGCCAACGCGCCACTCGCCGCTGGCAATTTTTTCCCGCACGACTTCCTGTACAAGCCGATAGCCGTTTTTCTTATGGATAATAGTGCTCAAAAGCCCTTCCTTGCCATGTCTATGTTTGGTTTGTGGCTATTCCAATAATCGTCCCGAGTGTGGCGATTCATTGAATGGTTAACAAGCGTAAAAGCGGTAGAATATGTGTGTTATGGTTGGATTTTGCTTGTATTGCCAGGGCGCGGGGTGCTTAATTCGCGGCAGTTTGGTGGCTAACCCTCATGGATTATGCATATTCATGGTGTTGGCTTGGTTTTGTCTTTTCAAGAGCGACATCGCCATGGATTCAAATAATCATGCCGGCCTTCCGGCGTAGATGGGATGGCAGGGCGTCGTCAGTGGATAATCTACAGGGGTAATAATGATGAAAACGGGCTATGTGGTGTCGCATTCCCATTGGGATCGGGAGTGGCGCTACGACATATGGTCGACGAGATTGATGCTTGTCGACTTCATGGATGAGTTGGTGGAGTTGCTTGAGACTGGAAAATACAACAGTTTCCTGACTGACGGGCAGGTATCGCCTATCCTCGATTATCTAGAGATCCGCCCTGAAATGGGAGAGCGGATCAAGGCTCTTGTTGCGGCAGGAAAGCTTGAGATGGGACCCTGGTATTGTTTGCCGGACGAGTATCCCGTTGACGGAGAGGCCTTGGTAAGAAATCTTCTTTGGGGATATCGCAAGTCCGAGGAGCTGGGGGGGGTATTGAAGGCGGGCTACACCTCTTTTGGCTGGGGGCAAACGGCCCAACTTGCCCAGGTCTATGCTGGCTTCGGCTTTGAAACCGCCATGATCGGGAAGCGAGTCAGTGCCGAACGGGCGCCGAAAAACGAGTTTCTGTGGCGCTCCCCCGATGGTAGCGAGCTGTTGACTACGCGCTTCGGTGTCGGCGGACGCAGTAATTTTTATGCGGATTTCCACCTTCATGCCATTACAGGCCTTACGTATGAAGGAAAAGAGTGGCGCCATGACCAGAGCCGTTCCGATGTCCTGTATCACCGGGCGGACCGGGAGCGGATGGAGCAGGATTTCTTTGAGCTTCAGGCACCGCAGTCATGGCATCCTGAAGTTGTTGCCGCCGAGGTCGTCGAGGCTCTCTGGGAGACAACAAAAGATTCCCAGATCGATGATCACCGCCTGTTTATGGATGGGTGCGACTATGCCTATGCCCAGCCGTTGTTGCCCGAGATGATCGAAAAGATCAACGAGCTCGGGGCGGAGAGGGGCTACAAATGGGTTCACGCTTCGCTCAAGACCTATTCCGATCTAATGAAAAAGCATCTTGACCGCAATTCCATTGCCCATGTTGAGGGAGAATTGCGCGACGGTCCTGCAACCCATATGACGGGCAATGCGCTGGCGACCCGGATGGATATCAAGCTGTTGAACAAGAAGGCCCAGAACAAGCTGATTCGCTTTGCCGAGCCTGTCAGCGTTCTCATGGCCATGCAGGGAAATGAGTATCCGGGCTACATGCTGGGAAAAGCGTGGGAAAAGTTGCTGCTGGCACATTCGCACGATTCAATCAATGGGGTCGTGCAGGATGATACGGGCGAGCTTGTCCTTGGCCGCCTGCATGAGTCCAGTGTGATTTCCGAGGCGCTTGGCGATGATGCGCTGCGCAAGTTGACCAAGGCCATCGACACCTCCGCATTCGACAAAGACGCTATACTTGTTGTCGTTGTCAATCCGCTACCGTATCCGAGGCGGGAAATCGTCGAGGCTTGGGTTGCCTTGCCGGAAGAACGATCTGAGTTTGATGAATATGGAGAATATCCCGAGGCGGTTCAGATGTATGATGCCGACGGAAACCATGTTGCGACCCAATGGGAAAGCGAAGCGTTTGTGACCTATCCAGTGGTTGAGCCGCACATGCGTGCATTCCCGTTCAACTGCGCACGCTATTGTGTCCATTTTGATTCCGGGGTTGTTCCGGCCGGTGGCTATAAGGTTTTTCGGGCCGGAAGGCCCGATGGGAAGCATCCGGTGGATCTTCCATATTCCGATATCCTTAGCCATACCGGAACCCTGCTCACCGCTCCGCATCAGATGGAAAACGAGCATTTGATTATTGAGGTTGAATCAAACGGAACCTTCAGCTTGGTCGATAAGAAGTCCGGACGGGTTTATTCCGACCTGAACTATTTTGAAGAGCGTGGTGAAATCGGCAACTACTGGATGAACCGCCGCCCGATGCACGGGCAGACCTATTCATCCATTGGTTCCAACGCCGCCGTCTGGTCGGAAAACAGTGGTCCGCTGCAGGCGACTCTGGTTTCCGAGGTGACCATGAAGCTTCCGCGCAAAGCCATTCCGGAGCAGGAGCGCCGCAGCGATGATATGGTCGAGACCGTGATTAAAACCACCATCACACTGAAAGCCGGTGAGCGTATGGTTCATGTGACAGTGGACTTTGAAAATGAGCGCGAAGACTGCTATCTGCGTGCGATGTTCCCGACCGGGCTGAAAGAGGCGACTCACGCAGATTCGGGGGGGCACTTCATTGTCGATCATCGCCCAATCCGGACGAAGGGGCCGGAAGAGGGGCTGGTTTGGCCTGACATGGCCACGCTGCCGATGAACAATTTCGTGGATGTCAGCGATGGAAAGAATGGACTGGCCTTCCTCTCCGACAGCTTCACGGAGTATGAGGTGACGGACAATGACAACCGTATTGTTGCTCTTTCAATGCTTCGTTCGACGAAAAACTGGATCTGCACGGAGGTTCGGGCCGGTTCGGACTTTCCCTCGCAAAAGGGAGGCCAGTGCCTCGGCAGGTTCACGCTGAACTACGCAATCTGTCCCCATGAAGGCAACTGGCAGGATGCCCGGTTGCCGATGAAGTCCCTGCTGTTCAATGAAGGTTGCAAGGTTGTTCAGACCCAGAGCCATGAAGGTGTGCTCAAAGGCTCGGAACTTTCGCTGTTTGAGATCGGCAATCCGCAGATCATCATCTCCTGCCTGAAGAAGAGTCATGACTCCGATTCGTTTGTTCTGCGCGTGTACAACCCGACCGCGGAAACCCAGACGACCGATGTGAAGTTCCATGCACAGGTGTCGAAAGCCGAACTGACCGATCTTAACGAGCAATGTGTAGAAGGCATTGAGGTGAAAAACGGAGCCATCGGCCTGAGTGTCGAGCCGTATCGGATTGCCACGGTCAAGTTTTCCGCTTAATCATATTGGTGTTTTATTCGGCCCCTGCCCGAAGCTTTTCAATATACTCTTTGTTGATCGGGTAGAGCCAGATGAGGAAGAGTGCCGTGATGGAAATGATCGGACCGATGATGTAGGTTGCGATAAACAATTTCAGCACAGTCTCCGGGGTCTGGGTGATGTAGGCGCCTTTCATATATCCGGTAACGGAACTGTTTTCGGGAGCCTTGACGGGGCTTTCGGCGAATCCGGCCGGCGCTTCGGTTCCTGGAATTATGTTTTCAGTCGTCAGGTAGCCCAGTACGGCTTCGTTCGCCGGAATCGTCCCTGCATCCTGAATAAATCCTTGCAGCATATCATTGCTTTCGATGTTGCCGTTTCCTTTCACGAAGCCCCAGGCGGCATCATCTGCAGTCTCGTTGTGCGCCACAATGGCAATCTTCAGGTCGGCTTCGCCGCCCTTGATCCGTCCTGCGGCATAGTTCCCGCTCTCAAGCAGGTCGCCAAGGGTAAGGAAGCCGATCGTTGCGAGTGCAAAGCCGACCACCAGTGCGGATATCGATTGCGCCACTTTCATGGAAAGGCTGAACATGGCTGAATAGGAGCCGTCCTTGTTGATTCCGGTCTTGAGTTCGTTCACTTCCGAAATATCCGCCATCATGGAAACGGCAACCGGAAGCATGATTCCATTACCGAAATAGTAGAACGCGCCGAGGAGGGCAAAGATCGCCATGGCAACGGGGAAGTCGAATCCGGCAATGCCCAGCGTCTGCCCGGGAACCAGGATCTTCAGCAGGAACAGCGCCGCGATGGCGAGTGCGCTGACCAGGCCAATGGTTGCGCCTGCATAGACCGCCCCCTTCTTGTCGAACCGCTTGGTGAAGCGGGAGCAGAGGGCGGCTCCGGCCACCATGCCGGCCATGGTTCCCCCGTGCGCGATGGTCTTCTGGATGCCGTCGAGCAGCATGAAGTGCTCATAGACATACATCTGGAGCGTAGCCACCAGCCCGGTTCCAAGAATCACGACAATGGCGAACAGGAAGACGCAGATGGCCCGATAGTCGGTTACGATATCGAGCAGGTCCTTGAAGAAGGCGACGGGCGAGCTCCCGGCGATCTTCATGTTGCGCGAATCCACGGCGTATTTCCGGGTGGTAAAGACCAGATAGACGATGCTCAGAACAGCGATGATCGAGAATGCCGTCGCCATTTCGAAATAATTTTGCGGGTTTTTGGTATCCACACCCTGTGTGGGGAAAAAGAGCGCCCATGCAAGGCCTGGGCCGCACAGGTTGGCAACCATGCCGAAAATGGTGCGCAGACCTTGAATCTTGGCTCGGCCATCGTAGTCCTTGCACATTTCAAAACCGAGCGCGGTGGTCGGGACGGCAAACATGGTGAAAGCGGTTCGCAAGAGCATGTTGATTCCGACCAGGTACCAGAACAGACTGGTGTTGCTGGATCTAAAGACCGGCGGAACCGTCCAGACAAAGAGAAAGGAGAGCACCATCAGAAGGCCGCCCAGAAGGATGTACTGGTGCCGGCGGCCGAAGCGGCTTCGGGTGTTGTCGCTGATGTGCCCCATCAGCGGGTCGGTGATCGCATCCCAGAAGATGGCCACCGACATGGCAATGCCGGCCAGTACGGGCGAAAGCCCCAGTGCGTCGGTGTAGAACAGCATGGCAAAGCCGAATAGCGTATTCATAATCAGCGAGCCTGCAATCTCGCCGGAGGCATAGTTCATCATATCCCGCGTCGAGCACTGCATGTTCACTTTTTTATTCATATGTCCCCTCTATGGTTAAGGTGTTGGCGTTTTTGCGGAATGTTTTGTCGGAGTGTATTCGGGTGATGCACAAAGGTGGATAAGCCATTAATGTTTTTGAATATGAAGAAAAGTGGAGTATGCGACAAGGTAAAATCGAAAATAATCATGTTTTCAAGTTGATTGCTTGCATTGTCCTTCATTTGTGGCATCTTCACGGGTGGATAAGCCAATTTGGAAGGGGCTATGGTTGGAATGAAAAGAAAAGCCGGAAAGAGCCAGAAAATTGCGAAGGGAATGCCGAGTGCGGTGCTGTTGAGCATCGCGATCCATGCCGCGCTCTTCTTCCTCGCCGGGGCGCTGGTGGTCTTTACGGTGGTGAAGAAGAAGGAGGTCGAGTTCGAGCCGCCCAAGGCGGTGGAGCGGCCCAAGATGAAGCTCAAGAAGCCAAAGCCCAGAATCAAGAAAAGCGCCAGGCCCAAGAAGGCCACGCATATCCTGGCCAAGGTCAATCCCGTTAACATGCCGGAGATCCAGTTGCCGGAGCTGGGTGGCATGGGTGGTGATGGACTTGGCGAGGGTATCGTCGGCGGCTTCGACACGCTGCCCGATCTTGGCGGATCCACGCTTTTCGGCAACACCCAGTCGATCGGCAACGATTTTATCGGAACCTTCTACGATCTCAAGCGTGACTGGAGCGGTCGGGATATCCCCATGGACCTGGATATGTATCTAACGGCCTTGGGAAAGTTTGTGCGCGGTGGTTGGAAGACCTCGAAACTGTCGCGCTACTACCGTGCGCCCAGAAAACTCTACACGACGACCTTCATGGTTCCCGTGGTTCTTTCGCAGGTTGCTCCGGAAGCGTTTGGCGAGGCTGAAACGATCGGCTATTGCTGGGCGGTGCACTACACGGGGCAACTGGTGCACAAGGATGGTATCAAATTCCGCTTTTGGGGGCATGGCGACGATGTCATGCTGGTTCGGGTGGATGGAAAGATCGTGCTCGTTGCCTGTTGGCCAGGCCGGCCTGAACAGCGGTTCATACAGTTATGGGATAGCTCTTCGGCGGATTCGCGCAAGTATTGGCTGGGCAACAACCGTTCCGTGGTTGGCGACTGGATCACGCTCGAACCCGGTGTGCCGCTCGATATGGAGGTTTTGATCGGCGAGGAACAGGGTGGAGGGTTCGCATCGATGCTGCTTGTCGAGGTCGAAGGCGTGGAATACGAGCGGGGCCCGCAGGGGAACCCCCTCCTGCCCATGTTCATGACCGCCAAACCTTCGCTCGATCTGCTTGATGTCATCTACAGGGACCTTGTTCCCGGCGAGGCCGGCGTAACCAATGGCCCGGTATTCTGCGACTACGACACGTCGGGAGGGATTGCCGCTCTCCCGGAGCCGGAGAAAGCCGAAACCCCCGAGCCGGAAGCGCCTGCCGAAGAGGGAATGCGGACGTGGACCGGGGTGGATGGAAAGACGTTCGAGGCCGAGTTTGTGACCGTGATCAGCAGTAAGGCCGTGCTCAAGGATTCGCGTGGAAAAATGCGGAAAATCCCGCAGGACCAGCTCTCGCTGGAGGATCGGGAATTCATCGAGCTCGCCCAGCCTCCGGAGTTCAATATCGATTTTTCCAAGAAAAGCTCGCAATACATCGGCAAGATGAGTCCGTACAACCCGCGTACACCGCCAAAGGTGCTCGACTATGTCTTCAGCGCCCGGCTCAAGCAAATCTCCGCAGGTCTGTACAACCACGAGCTGCACGTTGAATTCTTTGCGATCGGTGCCGAAAACTTTGGCGACCACTATATTCTGCTCGACCGGCAGGAAAGCCGTTTCATGCCTACCAAGGAAAATGAGAGAACCCATGAGTTCTCCGGCAAGACCGTGCGGTTGACTACCTATGAGCTGTACGGCGACTTCAAGGGGATGAAGTACGCAGGCTATCTCGTGGTGGTTACCGACAAGCGCGGAAAGATCATTACCCACGCCACTTCGAACAAATGGCTGTTCGAAAACCTTGAAAACCTGCGGCGATTGTCGGTCGGGCGATACATGGATGAAACCTGCACCCGCGTCTTCCCGTCGCGTCCGATAACGGATAAATACTAATATTGGGACACTAATGAGAGGAAGAATGAAAAAACAAGTTGTGGCGGTTTTAGCGGTTGTAGTGGGTATTGCGATAATGGGTTGTTCGGCGGAAACTAATTTCGGTGGGCAGGCCGGGCTTTCCACCGAGTCTTCGTGGATCTGGTATCCCGAGGATGTGGAGGAGGCTGGTCCGGATGATCCGCGTTTTATGCGCAAGACCTTCGTTCTTGAATCCGCTCCGAAGCGCGCCGAACTTCGCGTGCTGGCCGATGATATGCATACGTTGTGGGTGAACGGAAAGCCGGTGGAAAGCCGGAAGAATCTATGGGGAAGCGGAATCGTCTACGAATTCCGCGACATGTTGCGCCGGGGTGAAAATGTACTGGCCTTCAAGGTGGTGAATGGCGGCGGCATGGGCGGACTCGTTTTTCAGGGGGAAGTCGAGGATTCGCGGGGATGCGTGGTTAAGCTCCGCTCCGATCCCTCCGTCCGGGTCTCGCGCAAGAAGAAGGACGGCTGGCTTGAACCCGGATTCAAGGATTCGTCATGGAAGCCTGCGAGTATTGTCGGCAGTGCGTTTGTCCAGCCCTGGTTCCAGAATGCGCTCTTCGATGTGCAGCCGTTCCTGACCCGTGCCGACTGGGAGCGGCGGGCCGTCCGGGTCGAGTCGCTTTTCAAGCTGCCGCCTGGATTGGCGGAGGAGACCCCCGTTAAAGCGGGCATCGGCTGGGAGAACGGGTCGTGTGTGCTCCGGTTCAATGGCGAGGCGGAGCCTGCCCAGATCTACCGCGGCACGGTTGATCCCACGACGGAGCACGGCCGCAGACAGATCGCCCTTTTTCGTGATGCCGGGGTGCATACCTACATGGCGGAGCTTTATCTGGCGCATTGCTGGCTCGCTCCCGGAAAATATGATTTCACCCTGCTCGACGAGACGGTGCGCGGCTATCTTTCGGTCGATCCCGATGCCCGCCTGATCCTGGAGCCGCGTCTGATTCCCCCGTCCTGGTGGATGGAGGCGCATCCAAATGAGCTAGTGGGATATGCGAAAGGGAATTACAACTCGATTGATGAGATCCGGCGGGTTCGCAGGGCATCGCTGGCTTCTGAGGTTTGGCGGCAGGATGCGTTGGAGATGTGGCGCGCCATGATCCGCCACCTGGAATCGAAGCCTTGGGGCGGGCGCGTGGTTGGCTACCAGCCCGGCTATGGCATTTACGGCGAATGGCACTATTTCGGAAGCTGGGTGAACGAAATGCCCGATACGGGGCCGGCCATGACCAAGGCGTTCCGCCAGTGGCTTCGCGAACGCTACGGTTCCAGTGCGGCGTTGCGAAAGGCGTGGGGGCGCGATGATGTTTCCCTCGATTCCGCAACGGTTCCGGGCATCGAGCCTCGTCTTGCCAAGCGGCCCCTTGGTATGTATCTCCCCGTCGAAGACCAGTGGGTCATCGACTACTACCGCTGCCAGCAGAAGATAACCGCCGATGCGCTGGAAGGTTTTTGTGCAGCGGCCAAGAAAGAGACGGGGGGGCGGGCATTTACCGGCGCGTTCTATGGATACCACCTCGGGGTGCTGCAGCAGGCGCAGGGCGGGCATTTGGAGTTGGAGCGGCTGTTCAAATCGCCGGCCATCGACTACTTCGCCGCCCCCTACGAATATTTCCACCGGAAGGTCGGGGACGATGGCCGCGGCCGGGCGGTGGTGGATGCCTTTCCGCTGGCCGGCAAGGTCCATCTGGTGGAGGTCGATACGCGGACGCATCTGCACCACCACAACGAGCATGGG
>JBDLHZ010000060.1:0-9999 GCA_039715135.1 Verrucomicrobiota bacterium | reverse complement strand
ACCTATTCGAAGGAAGAGCTGGTCGAGTTCGACCGCCGCATTCGCAAGCTGATCCCGGAGGAGGCATTCGACTATATCCTCGAACCAAAGATCGACGGCGTGGCGATTTCGCTGCGCTATGAAAACGGCGAGCTGGTACGTGCAGTCACCCGCGGCGACGGCACCACCGGGGACGACACGACCGCCAACATCCGGACGATCAAGTCGATCCCACTGCGGCTCTCCGACATGATGCCACCCGCCGTGCTGGAGGTGCGCGGCGAAATCTACATGGATACCGCCGGATTTGCCAAACTGAACGAAAAGCGCCAGGAGGCTGGGCAGGAGCCCTTTGCGAATCCGCGCAACGCCTGCGCCGGATCGCTCAAGCTACTCGATCCGCGCGAGGTTGCCAAGCGCCCGCTTGATGCCATCTTCTACGCCACCGGCGAACTCGAAGGCATTGCCTTCGAGACCCACGAGCAGATGCTCCAGACGCTTAAGAATTACGGATTGCGCATTACGCCCAACTACTGGTTGAACCAAACTATCGAAGAAGTCCTCGACCAACTCGACATCCTTGAAAACATGCGCCACGAATTTCCGTTCGAAATGGACGGCGGTGTAATCAAGGTGAATGAGCGACAGCTTTACGAACCGCTCGGCAGCACGGCCAAAAGCCCGCGCTGGGCGGTGGCCTACAAGTATGAGCCGGAGCAGGCCGAAACCACCCTGCACTCCATTTCCATCCAAGTGGGACGCACCGGCGTACTGACCCCCGTCGCCGAGCTCGAACCGGTGCAGCTCGCGGGAACAACGGTAAAACGCGCCACGCTGCACAACGAGGATGAGATCCGCCGCAAGAATATCAAGATCGGCGACCGCGTCATCATTGAAAAGGCTGGCGAAATCATTCCCGCCGTTGTGAAGGTGCTCTCCGAGAAGCGCACCGGCGTGGAAACGGAATTCGCCATGCCCTCCGTCTGCCCCGTCTGCGGTGGCGAGGTGGAGAAACGCGAGGGCGAAGTTGCCCTGCGCTGCACCAACCTCCAGTGTCCGGCACAGGTAAAGAACTGGATTGCCCACTATGCCTCTCGCGGGGCGATGGATATCAACGGGCTGGGCGAATCGCTCGTCGAACAACTGGTCGATGGCGGACTGGTCAAAAACCCGGCGGAACTCTATGCCCTAAAGAAGGTCGAAGTGCTTGGACTGGAGCGTATGGGTGAAAAATCGGCCGATAACCTCATCAAGGGCATCGGGGAGAGCAAGGCGCGCCCGTTCGAGAAGGTGCTGTTCGGGCTGGGCATCCGGCACGTCGGCAAAGGAGCTGCCACAATTCTCGCCAACGAGTTCAAGAACATCGATGCGCTCATGGCCGCCGATGCCGAAAAATTGGAAACCCTCCGCGACATCGGCCCCATTGTCGGAAAATCGGTTGTTGAATATTTCCAGAATCCGGGAACCCGCACGGTGATCGACCAGCTACGGTCGGCAGGCGTCAACTTTGAGCAGGCGGAAACCGGCGGGAGCAACGAACTGGCGGGGTTGACGTTTGTGCTGACCGGATCGCTTGAAACCATGTCCCGCGAGGAAGGTGGCGACAAGATTCGCGCGCGCGGAGGGAAAGTAAGTTCGAGTGTGTCGAAAAAAACCAGCTACCTCGTGGCGGGCGCAAGCGCGGGGTCGAAGCTGGCGAAGGCCGAGGAACTGGGCGTGACGATCCTGAACGAGGAGCAATTCATCGCCCTGCTTGGCTCGGATGAGAAACTGAAAGACCAGCAGGCCGGCCAGATGGGATTCATTTTTTAACCACGAAATACACGAATCACACGAAAAAGAGCCCGCCCTGCAAACCTTTCGTGTATTTGGTGTATTTCGTGGTTTACAATCTCAATAGGGAGACCGAATGATATTGGACACGCTGGGAAATGCGGCGATGAATCGATGGGATGGGCACCGCGCGAAGGCTTGGTCAATTCGATCGAATACGACGCGGGGAAGGATCTGGAATTTTTTGAGGGTGCCCCGGAAAGCATTGTGTGCGTGCCGCCGGGCTCATTCGCCGTATTCCTTCCCTCAGACGCCCATCTTCCTTTGATTGGGAGCGATCCGATCCATAAAGTGGTGGTGAAGGTCGCCGTTGGCTGAACTTCGAACGCGAAACACCGAACGTTCAACTTCGAAGTTGGATGTTCAACGTTCGATGTTCGTCAGAACGTGTGGCCAATGAGAAAGTTGAAGCGGCCTTTGCCGTCGTGCCACTGTTCATCGAAGGTGATCGGCCAGGCATAGTCGAGGTGCAACGGGAAGCCGGGCAGGTCGAGCCGCAGGCCGATGCCCCAGTTGTCGTTGTAGCTGGATGTATCGAAGTCCAACGAGTCGGCATTCACAACCCCCCAGTCGTAGAAGACCGCACCGCGAATCTTGTTCCAGATCGGATAGGTCAGCTCCGCCGTGGCGAAGGCCGAGCTGTTTCCGCCTGTGGGTTCGCCCGTACCATCCTTCGGGCCGACATCGCGGTACTCAAAGCCGCGCAGGGTATAGGACCCGCCGATGAAGAGCCGGTCGAAAATCGGGACAAACTCGCTGTCACCGAAAGAATCCACCGACTCTATTTGGCCCCGGATATTGAAGACCATGTTGCCGATAAGCGGCCAATACTGAGCCGAACGCACCTTTGCACCATAGATGTCGGTTTCGGCCCCAAGCGGCCCGCCGGCAAAATAGGGTGTGACTGTGGTCTTGTTGCCGCGGGTTGGATTGAAGAAACGGTCGCGCGTATCGCGCGACCATATAAAGTCCAGCCCGCTCTTCAGGCGCTTGCCCTCTTCGTCCTTGATGGCAGCCGATGCCGAATCCTGCACATCGAACACATCAAACTGTTCCATGGTGTAGGCCACCGTGCCCCGCGTAAAGCGCGAGAGCGGCTTCCCGAGCGAAAACCGCGCCCCATCGTTTTTCTGGTCATAGGCATCGGAGAAATAGCGGGACTCGCGGTGGTAGAGGTCGGTGCCAAAGGAGAGCTTGCGGTCGAGGAACCATGGCTCGACAAAGGAGATGACGAGGTCGTTGCGCTGCGTACCGAGCGTGGCGCGCACCTTGAACTTTTGGCCGGCTCCGATGGGTGGCCAGGTTTTCCAATTGAAGTTTCCCTGTGACAATTCGACGTAGCCCATCAACGATTCAACGCTGGAGAAACCGACACCCGCCATGAACTGCCCGGTCGATTTTTCCTTCACCTGCACATTGAGGTCGTATTTGTTGCCCTCGCCCGTGGGTTCGGGGTTGGTGGTAACAATCTCGAAATAGTTTAGGTTGCGCAGGCGGTTTTCGGAGGTTTTGACGCGGCTGCGGTTGTATTTATCGCCGGGATAGATGACCAATTCGCGGCGGATGACTTTGTCCTTGGTTCGCTCGTTGCCCGAAATATTCACCTTGTTGATATAGCCGACCGAACCTTCCCCCACCTCGTAGCGGACATCCACCGTGCCGGTTTCGGCGTTGGCATCGAAAACGGGGCGGACACTTGTCCGGATATAGCCCCGATTGCCGTAGAAGGCACGGATACTCTCGCTACCGGCCTCGGCATCCCGATAGGCGGCGATATCGCCCTGCCGCAACCGAATACCGCGCCGCAGCTCCTGCTCTTCGAAGGTTTCCATGCCGGCCACCGCGATCTTTCCCACCCGGTAGCGCCGGCCCTCGTCAATGCTGAAAACCAAGCGGGATTTTTTCGGGTTCGAATCGTCGAGCACCGGATCGGATACCGCGATATCCAGAAAACCTTCGTTCATGTAGAACGACTTGATGGCAAATACATCCATGTCCGTATTTTCAGGCTTGTACTTGCCTGCGCCGGTAATGAAGGAAAGAAACCACTTTTGCTTCTGCTGCATCACCTTCCGCAGCGTCTTGTCCTCGATGATATCGTTGCCCTCGAAAACAATCTTCTTGATCCCCAGCTTCCGCCCCTCCTTGATCTGGAAGACGACATCCACCGTACCGACCTGGTCATCCCTTCGGGTGGTCCATTCGACCTTTGCATCGGGATACCAGAAGTCGCGGTAGGCCTCCTTGATCTTGGTCGCGGCCTGCGCGAAAGCGACATCGTCGGCAAACTGGCCGATGACCAGCTCCGACTTCTTCCGCACCTTTTTGTTCTGCATCTTCCCTGCCCCGGCAATCTCGATGCGGCGGAGCTTGTGCTTGGCCACCACGGTGTAGACAAGAATCACATCGTCGCCCTCTACATCCATCCGGGCATTGACGTATGAATAGCGGCCGGACTCGCGCATGCGGTTCACATCCACGCCGATCGAAGAAACAATGTGATCCTGGTCGGACACCTGCTCACCCACCTTGAACGAGGTAAAGGCAGCGACCGAAGCCATGTCGTAGGATTCACCCGACTGGTCGACAATGCGGATATCCTTGATGGTCTCGGCCGAGGCCGCAATGCCGGAAAAGGCCAGAAGCAGAATGAGTAGTTTTTTATCCATTGAATGGTTCCACGGTTTGGAAATCAGTAATCGGCCGGAACATGGTCGTCGTCGCGCGGGTCGCGGTTTTCAAAACGGGTATATTCCTTGATAAAGCTCATCCGCACTTCGCCAGTCTCGCCGTGTCGGAACTTGGCCACATCGACGATGGCCAGATTGTCGGAATCCCGTTCTTCGCCATGCTTGTAGTAGCTTGGACGGTAGAGCAGGAGCACAACATCGGCATCCTGCTCGATCGCGCCGGAGTCGCGCAGATCGGACAGCTTGGGAATATTGTCGCCGCGCCCTTCTGTTGCGCGACTAAGCTGGCTGAGCACGACAACCGGCACATTCAGCTCCTTGGCCATGGCCTTGATTGCCCCGGAAATGGCCATGGTTTCGCGCTGGCGGCCATCCTTGGCAAACTTGGTGTAGTTCATGAGCTGAAGATAGTCGATGATGATCAACTCGACACCGTAGCGACTCTTCATGCGACGGGCCCGGGAACGCAATTCGACGGCCTCGAGGCCGGGGGTGTCGTCGATGTAGACATTGGCCTTGGACAGACGATCGGCAGCCGTGATCAGGCGCATGCCGTTTTCCTTCGTCAGGTTTTTCTGCACGGCCTGCATGGAAACACGGGCATTTGAAAAAAGCATGCGTCGCACCAGCTGCTCGCGCGACATCTCCAAGCTGAAAATCCCAACGGAAACCCCGGCTTCGCCCTTCGCCAACTTGCCCAGCGCGGCATTCTCGGCAATGTTCATGGCCAGCGAGGTCTTGCCCATGGCCGGACGGGCGGCCAGCACAATCATGTCGGTCTTGGCCAGGCCGCGCAGGCGCTCGTTCAACCCTTTGTAGCCCGTGGTAACGCCGTGATCGATATCGTTCGGATCCTTGTTGATCTCTTCGATGGCCTGCTTGATCGAATCCTTCCAGCCGGGAATCTTGTCGCCGCCATGGCTTCCGAGTTCGAAGAGCGAGGCCTCGGCCTGGCTAACGAGCAGCGTGGCTTCCTCCTCCCCCTTGTAGGCAGAGTCGGTCACTTCGTTTGAATGTTCGATCAGGCGGCGGTAGAGGTTTTTTTCCTGAACGATGTCGCAATAGAACTCGACATGGGCGGGAACCAAGGTGCTGTCCTGAAGCTGGACGAGGTAGTCGTATCCACCCACTTTTTCGAGGGCGTTGTGATCCTTGAGCCATTCGGCAATGGTAATGGCGTCCATGGGCCTGTTGGCCTGGTTCATATCCACCATTTGCTCAAAAAGCGCCTGATGGCGGCGATCGTAGAACGAATCGCTACCTAGGCGCTTTGCGAGGCATTTATCAATTGCACTGGCCGGATCGAGCAGGATGGAACCCAGTACCCCGCGCTCGGCCTCTTCGCTGTGCGGGGGTATCCGAAGTCCTGCTCCTAGACCCTCTGGAGTCATTTCTCTTCTACAATCCAGACCTTGAGTGTGCCGGTTACTTCCGCATGGAGTTTAAGGGCAACATCGAATACGCCGAGTTCGTGCAGCGGTGTAGCCAAGTCCACTTTCGACTTGTCCACTTCCAGCCCTTGCTCGGCAAGTTTTTCCAGAATCTGGGGGATCCCGACGGAGCCAAACAGTTTCCCGTTTTCGCCCACCTTGACGTTGATCGTGCATTCGACCCCTTCGATTTTCTTGGCCAGCTCTTCGGCGGCGCCTTTTTCCTTTTCCAACTGGGCCAAGCGCTCGAGGCGCTTCTTTTCGATCTGGCGTTTTTTCCCTTCGGTCACCTCGGAGGCGATTCCTTTCGGGAAAAGATAGTTGCGGGCATAGCCCTCGGCAACCTTCACGATATCACCTTCGATGCCCAGACCTTCAACTTGATCCATCAACAAGACTTCAGTAGCCATAATTCGTTCCTTCCTGCTTAGCGGATGAGACCCACGACCCGCGCACGGCGAATGGCCCGCTTGATCTGGCGCTGCTGCTGGGCATTGGTGCCCAACAAACGGCGGCTCAGAATCTTGCCGCGGTCGGTCATGAACTTCTTGAGAAGCTCCGCATCTTTATAATCGATCTTATCCACTCCCTTTAGGAGATCGGGATCGCGCTTGTATTCATCTCTATCTCTACTACGACGCATAATAATCCATATCCTTTCCTTTAAAACGGTACATCTTCGTCATCGGCCACCTCCTGTGGTGGCGCATCCGGTGGCGGGGTGTTGTCTGCGGGAGGCGTGGCGGCATCCGGCGCGGCCGCATATTCCGCACCCTTGCCCGGGCTGCCCAGAAACTGGACGCGGTCGGCGCGTACGCGCAACTTGCTCCGCTTTTCTCCCTGCTGGCTTTCCCATTGGTCCAACTGCAGGCGACCTTCCACAAAAACCGGCGACCCCTTGTGCAGGTATTCGGCAGCCGTCTCGGCCTGCCTACTCCACACAACCACATCCACAAAGCAGGTCCGTTCAACCGTTTCGCCCGCCTTGTTCTTAAAACTTTCGTTTACGGCCAAGCCCAGATCCGCAACGGCCGTTCCAGACGGCGTATACCGGATCTCCGGATTGCGCGTCAGATTGCCCATTAACAAAACCCTGTTATAGTTGGCCATGCTAAGCCTCCTGTGCGACTTCCGATTCCTCTGCCAAAACAAACTGCGAACGGAACACGTCGGTCGCGAGCGTCAAGCGTTTCTTGAACGCATCGATCTTCGTTCCTTCCAGCTTGATCATCATGACCACATAAAACCCGGCCTTCTGCTTTTTCAGCGGGCGGGCAAAGTTTTTCTTGCCCATGCGGGTGGTGCTTTCAAGCGAACCACCGAGCTTTTCAAGCTCTTCCTTTACGCGGGTAATCGCCATATCGAGGTGATCCTCGTCCAGCGTCTCCGGAAAAATGAACAATCCTTCGTACAATGTATTCAATGTCTCTCTCCTTGCTTATCCTGTCTTCGACTGATTGAACGTGTTCATCGTTCTTTCAGTCCCGATGGAAAAGATGCTTTCTACCGCATCGGCGGCACGTTCGACAACCTTTTCCAACCCTAAACTCTCTTTGTCCGGGAAATCGCCCAGCACAAATCCAATCATCTCCTCGCCGGCCGGTTTCGGGCCAATGCCCACCCGCACCCGGGGAAACGCCTTCGTCTGCAACCATTCCAGCACCGACTTCATGCCGTTGTGGCTTCCACCCGTTCCCTTTCCCCGCACCCGGATGCCGCCGAATCCGAGATCGACATCGTCGTAGACCACCACCGTGTCCCCGGGGTCGACACGCCATTTCTTCATCGCGCCCCACACCGCCCGGCCACTACGATTCATGTAGGTGGTTGGTTCGAGCAGCCTTGCTTCGCTCTCCCCAATACGGCATTTTGCCTGCCGGGCAGGGAACCAGAACATCTTTTTTAGCTCCACGCCCTGCCGACGAGCCAACTCTTCCACCACCATGAATCCTATATTGTGGCGGGAGCGTTCGTACTCCTTCCCGGGATTCCCTAGTCCAACGACCAGCTTCAAGCGCCTTCCTCCCGGAGCAAACAACCGTTAATCGGTTTCCTCGTCGTCGGCTTTCTTCTCGGAAATCACTTCTGGCTCGGCACCCTCGGCTGCCTCGGCACCTTCGGCAAGTTCCTCTTCTTCCGGCTCCTCTTCCGCGCGCGGCTCGGCGACAGAGGCAACGATCGCTTCCGGATCGGACAACAGCTTGAGCTTGGCACCCAATTTGACGTCGGAAACGTGTAGAACGGAACCGATCTCCATTTCAGATACATCGACTTCGATCGAGTCGACCAGATCGCCCGGCAAACATTCCACCGAAATCGAATGCATGACAAGATCCAAGATGCCGCCGGCGCTCACACCAGCCGCTTCGCCCACGGTTCCCAGTGTAATTTCAACCTGGATGGGCTTGTCGGCCGCCACCTTCTGCAGGTCGACGTGTACCAGGTCGCTCGTTACCGGATGGTGCTGCACTTCCTTGACCAGTGCGGATACCTTGCCTTCGCCTTCGACTTCAATGTCCACGAGCATGGTTTCGCTGGCGTGGCGATGCAGCAGTCGCTCAAAATCGTGCATGTCGAGTTGAATGGCCACGGCATCCTCGCCATCACCGTAAATCACGCCCGGAAGGCTTCCAGCCCTGCGCAGTCGACGCGAATTGGACGATCCGTGCAGGTCTCTTTTCGTTGCAATCAGTTTAGTGTCTTCCATTTTTATTCTCTCCTATATGTCAAATCCTGAACAGCGAGCTGACCGACTGGTCGTTATGGATGCGGCAGATCGCCTCCGCCAGTATGTCGGCCACCGATAATACCGTTACATCAAAATCTTCCCATTTACGTTGTGGAACGCTGTCGGTTGTCACCAATTCCTCAATCGGCGAATCTTTGAGCCGCTCAATACCTTTTTCCGTCAGCAGCGAGTGGCTTACCGCCGCACGGATCGATTTTGCACCGGCCTTTTTCAGCAACCCGGCAGCGGCCGACAACGTGCCGGCCGTCGAAGTCATGTCGTCCACGATCAACGTGTTGCAGCCATCGACATCCCCCACGAGATGGTTGGCCTCCACGTCCGTGGCGTTCTTGCGCTGCTTTCCCACCACCGCAATGCCGGCGTCGAGCAACTTGGAATAGGCATCGGCCATCTTCAAGCCGCCCGCATCCGGGGAAACCACAACAAGGTTGTCCAGATCCTGGCTCCGCAAATACTTCACAATCACGGGCGCGGCGTAGAGATGGTCCACCGGAATATCGAAAAAGCCTTGGATTTGCTGGGCGTGCAGATCCATGCACAGCACCCGGCTGGCGCCGGCGGCGACCAGCAGGTTGGCCACGAGCCTGGCCGTGATCGGTACGCGCGGCTGATCCTTGCGATCCTGGCGCGCATAACCGTAGTAGGGAAGAACCGCCGTGATGCGTTTGGCCGACGCACGGTTCGCGGCATCGATCATGATCAGCAGCTCCATCAAATATTCATTTGGATCCACCGATACCGACTGCACGATGAAAAGATCGTCGCCGCGCACATTCTCCCGGATCTTGACGAAAATCTCGCCATCCGGAAAACGCGTGATGTCCACATCGCACAACTCAACCCCGGCAGCCGACGCAATGCGCTCTGCCAAGACCCGGTGTCCTGTTCCCGAAATAATCTTCATATCACTGCTATCCAAGTGGTTGCCCGACCTGGGTTCGAACCAGGACCCTATGAGTCAAAGTCACATGTGCTTCCATTACACTATCGGGCAAACAAAACCGCCAACGGCAAGCCATTGCTCAAACTCAAGCTCCCCCCGGTTTACAAAAGAGCGGAAGACCATAGGAAGGCGATGGATGGAAGTCAAGCCACCAAATCGAAGATTAACGCCGATTTCACGCTAGAATATAATGTGCCGCCAAGAAGGCCAGCCCCACCCCGATTTCAATTAGCGCAATCCGCTGGATATTCAAACCGCCAACCAGTTTTTGCCATTTTTCCTGAAACAGCACCGCCAGCGAACCATCGACCAGCAAAACGATACCCGCCCAAAACAGGATGGAGATGAAGATGTTCATGATTCGTGATTCGTGAT
>JBDLHZ010000059.1:0-10027 GCA_039715135.1 Verrucomicrobiota bacterium | reverse complement strand
AGAATGTCGGCGAAAGAGGCCAACGAACGCTTCAGGCTTTTTATGGACGAATTCGGCCACTCCAGAGGCTCGACCGAGAACATGTCACATTTGCGCAAGTGTGACAGATTATCCAATGCACGGGAATCGAGGTTGAGCGAGGTGAAGGAAAGCAGCACCCATTGCTTGGCTGGATCGCATCCGGTGGCTTCGGCGATCGCCTTCCGGCGGTCGGTGCCGGGTTTGGCCAGCAGAGGCAGGTCTATTTGGTTCTGGAAGGCCGCCATGGGTTCCGCAAAGGGCTGGCGCAGGAGCAGGTCTGTTTTTTGGTAGGTGCCTCGGAATTTGTCCACATAGGTTTGCCAGCGCGGATCGAACTTTACGAAGTCGGAGTAGATCCAGTCCCAGCCAAAGTTGCCGGTTGCGATGGCCGGAATACCCGAGCGTTTTGCCGCCTCCAGGGGAATGGCGGGGATATCGGCTACAACGACACCGATATTCTCGCGTTCAATGAATTCCACCTCTCCGGCAATCAGGCTCTCTTCGTGTGTGTAGAGGCGTTCGACCGCATTGATGGAGGCTTCGAGATCAACCTGGATCGAGTCTTTCTGGATGAGGCCGACATCGAAGACTCCGGGGAGGATCTTGATTGTAGCGGGAAGTCGACTTTGCAGGAAGGCCAGGGGCAGGTCGGTCTTCACGACGAGTTCGGTCTCCGGCGCTGCGGCGTGCAGTGCGTTGAGGATATCGCACGAGCGGGTTCCGTGGCCATAGCCGTGGGCCGTGATGTAGTAGGCGAGCTTTTTCATTTTTGATTTGTCGGTTTGCGACGCCTTTTATGCGAGTGCGGTTCCGATGATTAGGATGGTGGTCATGGCGAGGGTGATGCCGACCTTGAGGAAGATGACGGCGAGGCGGGCGAGTACGGCGCCGGTTGCAACATGGGCGGCGTGGTCGGCTCTCTTCATCTTGGCGTGTTCGACGAGGAAGGCGCAGCCGAAGCTGCCGACAATCATGCCGAGCAGGTTTCCGATCACGGGAACGGGGATGAAGCTGCCGAGGATCATGCCGAGGAAGCCGCCGCCGAGCGCAGCCCATCCGGCCGCCTTGGAGCCGCCGCGTTTTTGCACGCCCCACGCCGCGGCAAGAGCCTCCATGATTTCAACGACTATGCAGAGAAGCAGGAAGGCAACGAGGGTTCCAATGCCGGGGAATTCCGGCCAGCGCGCCCATGCAACAAGTCCGCTTGCGGCCAGCACCAGCCATGTGCCCGAAAGCGAGAGGCAGGAAAGGACGAAGCCAACGAGGCAGAGCAACCCCGCCAGCGAATAGATCCCGAACAAGCCGACCGACTGCCAATCAACTGCCATGCTAACTCCTTAAAGATTGAAACCACGAAATACACGAAAATATGGAAGAGTCTTCATGGGAACCTTTCGTACTACTACTCGTCGTTTTTGTGTTTTTATGCACGTTTTTTTCGCAACCATTTACTCGCCAGCAACTAAGAAAGGGTGGTTTTTGATCGCGAATTCTCACGAATTGCACGAATGAGAAGGATTTTGATTCGCGAAATTCGCGTGATTCGTGATCCAACTCCTTCGAAATTCGACATTCCTTGTTCAATATTCGAAATTTGGTTGCGGCTCTGCCGCGCCAGGTGTTTCGTGGTGCAATATTTAGTTTTGTGCGGCGATCCACTGCGCGAGCAGGCGTGCACCGAAGAGGGTGGCGCCGGGGGCCTGGTGGGGCTTGGCCGATTCGTGCCAGGCGGTGCCGGCAATGTCGAGGTGTGCCCATGGAATGCCTTCGGGAACAAATTCCTGAAGGAACGCGGCACCGGTCGCCGTGCCGGCTCCGCCGGACTTGCCGAGGTTGGAGAGGTCGGCAAAGTCGGATTTCATTTCGTCGGAATAGTCCTTGTAGAGCGGCAGTTGCCAGAGTCGCTCGCCGGCGGTTGCGCCGGAACCGATCAGCGTGTCGACCAGCTTCTGGTCGTTGCCGAGCACGGCGGCGGCGGAGTGGCCGAGCGCAACGATGCACGCCCCGGTGAGGGTGGCGAGGTCGACGATGGCCTGCGGCTTCATGCCGGCGGCGAGCCCGAGGGCATCGGCCAGCACAAGGCGTCCTTCGGCGTCGGTATTGAGCACTTCGATGGTCTTGCCGTTATAGGCTTTGATGATATCCCCGGGGCGGGTGGCGTTTGCGCCGGGCATGTTTTCGGCGGCACCGAGGATTCCGACCACGGGAACCTTCACGTTCATGCGGGCGATCATCTGCATGGCGGCGAGCACGGCCATGCCGCCGCACTTGTCGTAGCGCATCCAGCCCATACCCTTGCCGGGCTTGAGCGAGATGCCGCCGGAATCGAAGGTGACGGTCTTGCCGACGAGTACGATCGGCTTGGCCTTCTTGTCGGTGCCGGCATGCTTGAGGATGACCATTCTTGCATCCTGTGCACTGCCTTGGGCGACGGAGAGGATGGCTCCGCAGCCTTTCTTTGCGAGTTCGGCCTTGCCGAACACCTGGCAGGTCAATCCGTTTTTCCTGGCCATGGCCTTGGCCCAGGTGGCGATCTTGGCGGGCGGGGCTTCGTTGCCGGGCAGGTTGGCGAGGTCGGCGGTGGAGAGCAGGGACGCGCCCTGTGCTTCGGCGGCCTTGACGGCGGTGCGGTCCTTTACGGCACCGGCGAATACGAGGGTGGAGGCGGCCTTCTTTTTGCTGCCCGATTTAAAGGTGGAGAATTCATAGGTTCCCCAGCCGGCACCGCGCCCGGCGAGCAGCAGATAGTCGGATTGGGATACGCCTTTGAGCTTGATGGCGGATGCCATGGCGAAGGATTTAAGCCCGGCGGCGCGGCCGGCGCGGATGGCGGCGGCGGCGGCTTGTTCGAGCAGGGCGTTATGGAAACCCTTGGCTTCGCCGATTCCCGCAAGAATGAGTTGTTTCGCGGCGGATTTGTCCGGCAGCGGAAAAATGCCGACCTGTCCGGCCTCGCCCTTGAAGGCGGAGTTCTTTGCGTGTTCAGCCGCCAGCTTCTTCAGCGCGGTGTTGCCTGCCGGAAGCAGGGCTTCCTGCCCTTGGAAAAAGACGACGAGTGCATCCTTTTTCTGTTCGGCGAGAGGGGCGGGGGAGGTTGAGATTTTCATGGAGACTCCTTGGGAACCGCAGATATAGTGAACAAGGAATGTCGAATTTCGAAGGAATAGCCTTCTGCATTCGGCGTTCCCTGTTCGTTATTCGACATTCTTAATCCCTTCCGGGAGCTTGGCCTTTGGGTTGGCGGGGCGATCATTGACGGCGAACCCGGCGAGGGCGATGGCCTCCTCGATGTTCATTTTCCGGATGGTGCTGCTTCTGTAGCGGACGGTCAGGGTGCGGTCGGCGAGGTTGTAGGAGCTGTCCTCGTAGCCGGGCAGGGCTTTCAGCCTATTCTGGAGATAGGCCGCCGCGGCCGGGGTTGCCATCTCCGGCACATGGTATTCGTCCGATACGATTTCCTTGCGGAAGCACCAGAACATAAAGGTGGGTTTTGTGTTTTTCTCGGCCTTGTCGGTACATCCACCGAGGAAAATGGATGACGCGGCAAGCGCGATCAATAGTGGTTTTCTCATGTTGAACCTTTCAATATTACAATCAAAACGGGCGGAACTATAGCTCATGCATCAGTTGATATCGATAAATATCCGTCCACTTTGGCGGAGAGTTGAACCCTTCCTGCATGAGGTAGTTGTATTTCCGCACCGTGGCCGCGAGGTCGGGGAATATTTCGCCGAACAGATAGGTGAATTCGGCATAGTTTTCCTCGGCCTCCGGGAAGCGCCCCTGCAGCTGGTAGGCCAGACCAAGTGCAATCATGGGGCCCGGACTGTCGGGATATTCCTTGCGGACATCGGCGAGTTGCGTCGAGGCCTCTTCGTACCGATGTTGAATAAGCAGTATGTTGCCTGTCATTAGCTTGGCCATTGCCGATTGCCCGGGATAGTGCTCGATGATCGCCATCCCCGCCTGGACGGTTCCCTCGGCGTTCTTGCTGGCATAGGCATTGTTCATTTGCGCTTCGAGGGTGATGAACGGTAGTGGGCGCCGCAGTTGCTTGTACACGGTGCGGACGCTGGCGACCGCCAGGATCGTGGCCACTACGACGGCGATATCGTACCAGTCGGTCCGGGTTTTCCGGAATCCCTTGAAAATCAAGGAGGAAAGGGTGCTGCGGCCTTGGTTGCGCCGGCTATGGGTTTCCTGCAGGATGATGATGTAGGCTGCCGTGACGGGGTCGATCTGCAAGATGCCGTGTTCCTCGACCGACAGGGTGTGCCATTCGACGAAGCCTTGCAGGGAGAGTCGGGCGAAGCCATTGATCAATGTGCCGTGTGGATCGGCTGTCTTGAGTGTTTCGAGCACGAGCAATTGCTGGAGCAGGGGAAACGACTTGTTGTCGAGCGCGGACTTTTGCCACGAAAGCAGGCTTACCCCGCCGGGCAGGTTTCCGGATTCCCTGATCCGGTCGAGTACGGGACCTTGTTGACGGAATGGTAGTTTTTCCCAGAGCAGCGGGACGAATGCCGGGAACCCTTTCAGCCGCACCATTTTTCCCCGGGCAATGGCGTTGCTGAACTGGGACGCCTCTTCGTTCCAGAACTGGGTTTGCAGGTTCTCTTCCAGGCTGTCGCGCTCCTCCTCGAAGCAGGGGGGGCTGTCCGCGTAGGTTGGCGAGGCCTCCCTGAGCCGGTTCAACGCTTCGATTTCGGTCAGCAGCAGGACGGCAAGGTCGACGGTGGCGAGGTCGCTCTCGTAGATTTCCGGTGCAAGCGGCTCGTTGCTGTTCTGCCAGCAGTGCAGACCCCGTCGCTTGGGGTCGAAGTGGTGCAGCAGCCACTGCAAATGCCGGCGCAAGGGCTGGATGATATCGTCGAGGAACTTCGGATCCTTGCGAACCTGCCAGACTTTTTCGGCGGTCTTGGCGATGAGGGGCTTGGGGGCTTCCAGTACGGAAAAGGTTTCCCGTGGCGAATAGGTGATGGGAATGGCACCGGAACTGGTCTGTACCTTGAGGACAGTGCGTACGAGATCCTCCGCGGTATCGATGTCGATATGTCGCCAGGCGAGTGCGAGCGCAAAGAGTTCGTTCGCATTGAAACGAGGCGAGTCTGTTGCGGGCGATTGGCTCCATAGCCCGGGGATGGTTCCTTCGGAGGGGCGCAATGCCCGCATCATGCATTCGGTGCTGATGACGGCGAGCGAGTCGTGCTGGTTCATCTCTTCAAAGAGCTTTGCGGCTCCGGCGCGGCACTCGAATTCGGCGGACAGGTCGGCTTCGAGATCCTTCTCCAGATAGTTTTCCGCCAATTTGGCTCCATCGGCGGGAATACGGGCCTTGGTGACGAGGCAGAAGGTTTCATCGCGGACGGCGAACAGGGCAGGGGTTGTATCGCTTTCCAGCCAAAGGAATCCCTCCTCGGTTTCGACCGAGGGAAGGTCGGAGAGCAGCACGGGGGCGGGAATATTGGAAAACCGACCCCAGAGCACGCCGGGCTCCGGAACGATGACCTCGGCGGAAATGGTGTGTTTGCCCTGATCGAAATATCCACAAAAGCCGTTGAATAGCAGGTTGATCCGGCTGTTTTGCGGAATGGGGAGCTGAAGCGACCACTCCGGCGATCCGAGGTTGGGGCGGATGCGTCCAACGGTTTCCGTGGTGTGGAAAAAACAACCGGCATTCTTTTCGCGGGATGTTGTTCCGCAGCCTCGCGGCTCGAAGATCCATTCGGCGGTCCAAGGGTGTGCCGGGTAGGATTGGAAAATGGAATTCATCGGGAAATACTGTTTGCTTGAACAGGAATCTTCAAGCGAAATAACCAGCGGGAACTCTTGTAATAATTTTTCCAATTTACGTTGACGGGCGGGCGGCTGTTGCTGTTAATTCTCCGGTTTCCCCCTATAATGGGTGAATTGTGTATTTTTATAAAAAGGAGCCCTATGGGTACTGCGAAAAAAACCGCCTCGAAAAAGAAAACCGCCGCGAAGAAGAAGGCTTCCAAAAAAGCACCTGCCAAGAAAGCACCCGCCAAGAAGGCTGCTAAAAAAGCGCCGGCGAAGAAAAAGCCCGCCGCGAAAAAGAAGGCTACCAAGAAAGCGCCCGCTAAAAAGGCAACGGCGAAGAAAAAGACCGCCACGAAAAAGAAGGTTGCCAGGAAAGCGGCGCCGATCAAGGTGGCCAAGAAAGCCGCCGCCCCCGGGAAAAAGATAGAAAAGAAGTCTGCCAAGAAAGCGCCGGCGAAAAAGAAGGTGGCCAAGAAAAAGCCTGCTAAAAAGGCACCCGCCAAAAAAGCGGCAGCCAAAAAAACACCCGTAAAGAAGGCCGCCAAAAAGACCGCCGTCAAGAAAGGCGAGAAGATTTCAACGGATGCGGTCGAGGAGCTGAATGCGGTTTCCTTGATGGATCGCGAGGAGCGCAACGACCGGATCAAGGAGTTGATGGCGCTGGCTTCCGACCACGGGTTCCTGACTTTCGAGGACATCAACGAAGCCTTCCCGGAAGACATGGTCGTGGTGGAGGACATCGACAAGGTGGTCGCGCTTCTCCAGAGCATGGAAATCGACATCATCCGCCAGGACGATGTGGAGGAATACCAGGCCCGCATGGAAAAGGAGCAGGCCGACAAGCAGAGCGCCCGCAGCGACGTGCTCGACGACCCTGTCCGGATGTATCTCAAGCAGATGGGCCAGGTTCCCCTGCTTACCCGCGAGCAGGAGGTCGAAATTTCCAAGCGCATCGAGGAAGCCGAGATTGCCACGACCGGCATGTTCAACCGCCTGGGCTGCGCGACCGATGCCTATCTGGGGGTGATTGAGCGCCTGGAGCTGGGCAAGGAGCGCTTCGACCGCATTATTTCCGACAAGCACGTCGAGTGCCGCGAAGACTATTTCAACGACCTGCCGAAAGTCCTCCGGGGCATCGACCGGAACGGCGACCTGAAGCTGAAATATTTCCACGACTATGTGAAGGCCAAGAAAAACAGCGACGCGGAGAAGAAGGCCTCGAAAATGTTCGAGAAGGCGCAGGAGCGCTTGACGGAGTACTTCAGGCAACTGCACTTCAAGCAAAAGGCGATCGAGGACATCATTCCCTCCGTCGACAAGCAGTACTATAAGATGAAGGGTTTGCTCAAAGAGGTGGTGCGCCTCAAGAAGAGCAGGGCCAAGAGCGCCACGGCAGACCTGCGCGCCACCCGCAAGAATATCCGCGAGATGGAATCCTACCTCCAGATCGAGCATCAGGAATTCATGCTGCAGCACAAGGAACTGCGCATTTGGCTGCGCAAGGGACTCAAGGCCAAGACCGAAATGATCGAGGCCAACCTGCGCCTCGTGATCAGTATCGCCAAGAAATACACCAACCGCGGGCTCTCCTTCCTCGACTTGATTCAGGAGGGCAACATGGGATTGATGAAGGCCGTCGAAAAATTCGAGTATCGGCGCGGCTACAAGTTCAGTACCTATGCCACATGGTGGATTCGCCAGGCGATCACCCGCTCCATTGCCGACCAGGCGCGTACGATCCGCATCCCGGTGCACATGATCGAAACGATCAACAAGTTGATGCGCATCCAGAAGCAGCTGCTTCAGGAGTTTGGCCGCGAGGCTACCCCGGAGGAGCTGTCCGAGGAAATGGATCTGGCCGTTGAACGCGTCCGCGCCATCCTGAAAATTGCCCAGCAACCGATCTCGCTGCAAAGCCCGATCGGCGACAGCGACGACACGCACTTTGGCGACTTTATCGAAGATAAGGCTGCGGAAAAGCCGGATGAAATGACCGCGTTCAGCCTGCTCAAGGAAAAGATTGGCGACGTGCTCGAAACCCTGACCAGCCGCGAACAGGAAGTGCTAACGCTTCGCTTCGGATTGGTCGATGGCTATCCGCGCACGCTGGAGGAGGTAGGTCGCAAGTTCAACGTAACCCGCGAGCGTATCCGCCAGATCGAGGCCAAGGCCTTGCGCAAAATGCGGCACCCGACCCGTATCCGCAAGCTGGAGGGATTCCTCGACGGCGAGTAGAATCCTTCGGGTTTTACAAATCCGAAATCAGAATTTCGAAATTCTAAACAAGTTCAAATCCGGGAAATTGGAAATGATTCAAACTGAATGTTTCGACCATTGTGATTTGAGTCATTCGAGCTTGTTTCGGATTTCGAGATTAGGAATTAGGATTTCCCTGCCATGAGGCAGGGTAGAATCATCAAGCGCGACGGGCAGATCGTTCCCTACGACCGGAGCCGGATTGCCAACGCCATCTTCAAAGCCGCCGCATCGATCGGCGGCTTTGGTTTTGAAGAGGCCGAGCGGCTTTCCGTGGCCGTGGAGCAGCGCACGACGGAAAGCTATGCCGGGCAAATTCCAACGGTCGAGGATCTGCAGGATATCGTCGAGTCCGTCCTGATGGAAAACGGGCATGTCGATACCGCCCGCGCCTACATCATCTATCGCCACAAGCGCACCGAGGTGCGCGAAGCCAAGCGCGGCGCGGTCGAAGCCACCGACAACATTCCATACAAGCACATCTACGAAGTGTTGCGCTGGAACATTGAACACGGTTGCGAGTCCATCGACGGAATCAACCGGATTATCGAGGACGGCGAATATCCCGGTCTGGTGGCGGCGTGCGAGGAGCGCTATGCCAACGAATGCCGTGCCGCCGGTCAGAGGGTGTTGGAGCATGGCGACGATGTCCGGCTGATTATCGTCGCCGGTCCGTCCTCCTCCGGAAAGACTACTACCACGATCAAGATGGAGGAACAGCTTACCGCGCAGGGGAAAAGGCTCAAGGCCATCAATGTCGACCATTATTTCTTCGACCTCGAAATGCATCCGAAGGACGAGTTTGGCGACTACGACTATGAAACCCCGCAGGCCCTCGACATCGACTTGATCAACCGGCATCTGGAGCAGTTGCTCGCCGGCGAAACCATCAAGACGCCCCACTACGATTTCCAAACCGGAATGCGGACGTTGGATGTGCACGAAATGCGGCTGGACGACGACGAAATCCTCCTGATGGATTGCCTGCACGGACTCTATTCCGACATGACCCGCAGTGTGCCGGACAGCCACAAGTTCCGGCTCTACATCGAAACGCTTGGCCAGTTGCACAACGAGCAGGACGAATTCATGCGCTGGGCCGACCACCGCCTGCTGCGTCGAATGATCCGCGACAGTTGGAGCCGCAACCACGATCCGTTGGAAACGCTCACGCATTGGCACTATGTCCGCAAAAGCGAGTTGCAGAACATTATTCCGTTTATTGGCAACGTCGACTTTCTCGTCAACAGCGCCATGCCCTACGAATTTCCGGTGCTGAAAAACAAACTGTTCCACTTCTTCCCGGAAGCGATGGAGCGCTACGAAAACGACCTTAAGCGGCAGGACGCCTTCCTACGTGCCCGGCGCATCCTGCAATTCCTCGAACCCCTGCATGACCGGGTCGACGAATCCTGCATCCCTCCAAACTCCCTTTTCCGCGAATTCATCGGCGGCAGCACCTACAAATATTGAACGTGTTGTTCGGCGCACATGGAGTGCGCCCCGAAGCTTCGGGGCGCTTTTAGATTGCGGTGCATAGGTGTTTGAAAGCGGTCTCAAGCGACCGCACTCCAAAAAATCGACGATCAATACAACTCGTATTTGCAGGCGATGTCCTCATCGCCCGGTCGACGGCATGATTGCGTAGGATTGGAAGCTGAGAGCCTCCACTTGCTGTTGCTAAGCTCCGTTGCAACGCGTAATCTTCCTTCGTTATGCGAGTTGCCTTTCATGTTGTTCTCCTTTCGAGGTATTGGATCAAAGGATTATAACGGTTGTGGCAACTCACATAGCATCTACAATTGATGGGTTGGAAAAACATGAGCGAAATCAAATATGTAGCATCAGAGCTTGCCCCCCTGATTCTCTATGCGGACAACCATCTGCTGGCGGTCAACAAACCGGCAGGTTTGCTTTCGCAAGACAGCGGCACGGGCTTGTGCAATCTGGAGGATTGGGCGCGCGAGTG